>JASEJN010000007.1 GCA_030016385.1 Clostridiales bacterium
TTCTTGGCCTGCTGCCGCATAAGAATCCTTAGAGCTTTTGAATGTCTGAACGCAGGTGAGTTTCAAAAGCTCTTGGATTCTTAAGGCTGCAGGCTTTAGAACTTACAAGACTTGAATCTGTCGAATGAGTGTTCAAAATAACATAAGTTCATATTGCGAATAGAAGTTTAGCCTTATCTTACAATCTGATGTCAGTTAGTTTTTTAATGGGGGGTCATATAAAGTGGATTATACTGTAATATCTGCCTTGGAAAGTCCCGAACAGAGAAATGTACATAATGAGCTCACATCTCACATCTGGCCTGAGTTTATTCTTCATGATCCGGTTTCAAATGGGAATTGGGGAAACTTATACAAGACATTTCCGGAATATCAGCTTACTATAATGATAAATGGTGAAGCGGCAGGTCTTATAAATTCCATACCGCTTTGTTTTAACGATAGTTTGGATATGCTGCCAGAAAAGGGTTGGGATTGGGCTTTGCTTAAAGGGTTTAAGGATAATGGGGACGAAAAGGAACCTGATATTTTATGCGGTCTTCAGATAGGGATAAGCAAAAAATTTCAGGGGAAAGGGCTAAGCTATCTGCTTGTCGATGAAATGAAGTCTTTTGCTGTTCGAAAAGGTTTTAAATCTTTAATTGTACCAGTAAGACCAAATCTAAAGAGCAAATATCCGTTAATTCCAATGGAGACTTATATCGGATGGAAAAGAGAAGATGGATTTCCATTTGACCCATGGCTCAGGGTTCACGTCAAACTTGGAGCAAAAATAATTAAAGTATGCCACAAAGCCATGTATATTCCCGGGAAAATAAAGGACTGGGATGAGTGGGCAGATATAAAAATGCTAAGTAGCGGCGACTATGTGATAGGCGGGGCATTAGTTCCGGTTAAGGCCTATGTTTCAAAGAATATCGCAGAATATATAGAACCTAATGTATGGGTATTGCATGAGCTGTAATATTAATCTGGAGTGGTGGAAATGGTAAACTTGATAAGTGAGATTACAGAGAAAATGATAATATATTTTGACGGCGATGTTAAGCGGATAAATCATGCGCTTAAGGTTCACGGATTTGCAAAAACTATAGGAGAGATAGAGGGCATATCCGGTGAAAAGCTTAAAATCCTTGAAGCGGCTGCCATTTTACATGATATAGGGATTAAGGAGAGCGAGAAAAAATATTCGTCATCTGCAGGCAAATATCAGGAAATGGAAGGGCCGCCTATCGCTCGCGATATTTTGAGAGAGTTTAATTTAAGAAAAGATTTTGTAGATAGGGTCTGTTATCTGATAGGGAATCATCATACATACGACAGAATTGACGGCATAGACTTTCAGGCGCTCATAGAAGCAGATTTCATCGTAAATATATTTGAAGATGGAATAGATGGGGAGCATGCAAGCAAAATTTGCCAAAAATACTTTAGAACCGATACAGGCATATCTTTTATTAAAAGCATGTATCGCATAAAATAGACAGAACGAAGTAAAAGTTTGATGAATTGAAATATTATAAATTGTTTCTATATGATTTCATAAAAAAAAGTGGTAAAATATTATAAGTCGCTATTTTACTGCTTTTTTTGCTTACATAAGTTAAAGAATTAACAAATAAGAAAAGGAGAGATTTGAAGTGAGTGATGCAACTTTAAACGATGGACAAAGCTGCGGATGCAAGGTGAAAACCCAGTCACAGATTGGAAATGAAAAGGTAAAAAAAATAATTGAAAATCATAAAAATACCAAGGGTGCTTTGATGCTTGTATTAAATGGAATTCAAGATGCATTTGGGTATCTTCCGAGGTTTGCACTTGAAGATGTATCGAAGGCATTGAATATTTCTCTTGCGGAAATATATGGTGTTGCGACATTTTATTCCAGGTTTACGCTTAAACCTAGAGGTAAACATACAATAAGCGTGTGCCTTGGTACTGCATGTTATGTAAAAGGTTCTAAAGAAATCTTTAGTAAACTCTTAGAATCGCTTAAAGTCAAGGGTAGCGGAGATACAACCGATGACGGCAGATTTACGCTTGATGCTACAAGATGCCTTGGCTGCTGCGGTCTAGCACCTGTTATGATGATCGATGGGGAGGTATACGGACGTTTAGTGCCCGATGACATTCCCAAGATACTGGAAAAATATAATTAAAATGAAAGAACTTTCACTGCATATACTGGATTTAGTACAGAACTCCATATCGGCAGGTGCCGATATGATAGAGATTTTAATTGATGAAAATACATCAAAGGATATTCTGGTTATTTCAGTTAAAGACAATGGCAAGGGAATAGATAAAAAACTTATAGAAAAAGTCAAAGATCCTTTTTATACTTCGCGAACAGAGAGAAGAGTAGGGCTTGGGATATCTCTTTTATCCGCTGCTTCTGAAAGGTGCGGTGGCTGCTTAAATATAGAATCCGAGATAGGGAAGGGAACAAAGGTCACGGCAAGCTTTATAGACAGTCACATAGATAGGGCGCCGATCGGTAACATGTGGGACACAATAGCTGAGATAATAGCATGTAATAATGATATAGATATTGTTTATAAGCAAAAGTATAATGAAAGTGAGTTTTGCCTGGATACGAGGGAGATAAGAAGAATATTGAAGGGAGTTCCAATTGATTCTCCAGAAGTATATAAATGGCTTGTAAATTTTCTGAAAAGCGGGATTAAGAATTTATATGGAGGTGTAGATGATTGAAGACAATTCAAGAGCTGGAGGAAATAAGAAAAAGAACGCTTCAGACGATAAATATCAGGAAGGATCGTTCAGGGACGAGGATCGTTGTTGGTATGGCAACATGCGGAATCGCTGCTGGGGCAAGACCAGTCCTTGCCAGTATTATGGATGAGGTAAGCAAAAATAATTTATCCGATGTCGTTGTGGCACAGACAGGATGCATCGGAGTATGCAGATTGGAGCCGATAGTTGAAGTTTATAGGCCCGGCGAGGAAAAAGTCACTTATGTAAGGATGACTTCTGACAAGGCCAAAAGGGTTGTTAGGGAACATGTGATGTTAGGCAAAGTTGTAAATGAATACACAATTGGTTCCGAAGAGAAAAAATAACTTATACTGCAAAAATAACATGTGATGGAAGGGGAGATAGATATATGAAGATGTATCGTTCTCATGTAATGATTTGTAAAGGTACAGGCTGCAGCTCTTCAAATTCGGAACAAATTGCACAGAATTTTGAAAAAGAACTCAAAGAGTATGGCCTTGATAAAGAGATAATTATAGAAAGGACAGGGTGTTTTGGCCTTTGCGCCCTTGGACCGGTTGTAATTGTTTATCCTGAAGCGGCTTTTTACAGCAGGGTGAAGCCTGAAGATGTTCATGAAATCGTAACCGAGCATCTTTTAAAAGGAAGGGTTGTTAAAAGATTATTATACCATGAGGCAATCGATGAGGGAAGGTTAAAATCGTTAAATGAGGTTCCGTTTTATAAAAAACAGGTCAGGAGAGCCCTCAGAAATTGCGGAGTTATAAATCCTGAAAATATCGATGAATATATAGCATTTGATGGATATAAGGCTCTTGAAAAGGTACTGACGCAGATGACTCCGCAGGAGGTTATAGATACTATTTCCCGTTCGGGTTTAAGGGGAAGAGGCGGAGCAGGTTTTCCAACCGGCAGAAAGTGGCAGTTTGCAGCGGCATCAAAGGATGATCAGAAGTATGTATGCTGTAACGCAGATGAAGGAGATCCAGGAGCATTTATGGACAGGTCCGTGCTTGAAGGTGATCCCCATTCTGTTCTTGAGGCAATGGCTATCGCAGGTTATGCCATAGGTTCAAATCAAGGATATATATATGTACGTGCCGAATATCCAGTGGCCGTCAAGAGGCTTACGATTGCAATTGGACAGGCAAGAGAATACGGACTTCTCGGTAAAAATATACTCGGCATGGGTTTTGACTTTGATATAGAAATAAGGTTGGGCGCAGGGGCATTTGTATGTGGAGAAGAAACCGCTCTTATGCGTTCGATAGAAGGCAAGAGAGGAATGCCGACGCCAAGGCCGCCTTTTCCGGCTGTCAAGGGGTTGTTTGCAAAACCTACAATACTCAATAATGTTGAAACTTATGCGAATGTTTGCCAGATCATATTAAAGGGACCCGAATGGTTTGCAAGCATAGGAACGGAAAAATCCAAAGGTACTAAAGTTTTTGCCCTCGGAGGTAAAATAAATAATACCGGCCTTGTCGAGATACCTATGGGAACTACAATGAGGGAGATAATATTCGATATAGGAGGAGGAATTCCGAACGGCAGAAAATTTAAGGCTGCGCAAACCGGAGGACCTTCGGGCGGATGTATTCCTGCATCCAAACTGGATGTGCCCATAGATTACGATAACCTTATAGCGCTCGGCTCCATGATGGGGTCAGGCGGACTAATAGTAATGGATGATACAACCTGCATGGTTGATATTGCAAGGTTCTTCCTGGAATTTACTGTCGATGAATCCTGCGGAAAATGTACGCCGTGCCGTGAAGGTACAAAAAGGATGCTGGAAATACTGGAGAGAATATGTTCCGGCAAGGGAGAAGAAGGAGACATAGAAAAACTTGAACATTTAGCAAAGATTATAAAGGATTCGGCACTTTGCGGATTAGGTCAAACAGCTCCAAATCCTGTATTATCGACGCTTAAGTATTTTAGGAATGAATATGAAGCCCATATAAAAGAGAAGAGATGTCCTGCCGGTAAGTGTCAGGCACTCCTGAAATACACAATAGATCCATCGCTTTGCAAAGGGTGCGGTTTATGCGCAAGAAACTGTCCTGCACATGCAATATCCGGGAAGATCAGAGAACCTCATACAATAGATCAGAAAAAATGCTTGAAATGTGGTTTATGTATGTCAAAGTGCCCGTTCAAAGCGATAAGTAAAAAATAAGGGAGGAGTGTTTGAACATGCAAATGGTTAATATAACAATAGATGGTATCAAGGCACAGGTGCCTTCCAATTATACTGTACTGAAAGCAGCAAAAAGTTTGAATATAGATATTCCTACTCTCTGCTATCTTAAGGGTATCAATGAAGTCGGGGCTTGTAGAATGTGCGTGGTGGAGGTTGAGAGAGCCCGCACGCTTCAAGCTTCATGTGTTCTCCCTGTAAGTGAGGGCATGGTAGTTAAAACAAACACGTTTAGGGTAAGAGAAGCAAGAAAGATGGTACTTGAACTCATACTTGCAAGGCATAACAGGGAATGTACGATATGCCCCAAGAATTTGAACTGTGAGCTTCAAAGGCTATGCGATGAGATGAATATTAAAGAAGTACCATATGAACCATATAAAATGGATAATAAAATAGATGATCTTTCACCCTCGATAGTAAGGGATCCCAGCAAATGCATACTCTGCGGAAGGTGTGTAAATGTCTGCAAAAAAGTACAGGGTGTAGGGGTCATAGATTTTACCATGAGAGGTATAAGGACGACTATTTCTCCTGCATTCGGGAAATCCTTGAATGAAGTTGGCTGCATAAACTGCGGTCAGTGCATAAAAGTATGCCCTGTAGGAGCACTAAGCGAAAAAGATGATACGGAAGAAGTCTGGAGAGCATTGTCAGACCCGGATATGCATGTAATTGTACAAACCGCACCTGCTGTTAGAGTAGGGCTTGGTGAAGAGTTCGGGATGGAAAGAGGAGCAAAAGTTACGGGTAAGATGGTTACCGCATTAAGAAGGCTTGGATTTGACAAGGTATTCGATACGGATTTCGGAGCGGATCTTACAATAATGGAAGAGGGAACAGAACTGCTGAACAGAATAAAAAATGGCGGAAAGCTTCCGATGATTACATCATGTTCCCCGGGATGGATTAAGTTCTGTGAACATTATTTTCCTGAATTCTTAGATAATCTTTCTACATGCAAATCTCCTCATGAAATGTTCGGCGCTATTGCAAAGACTTATTATGCAAAAAAGGCAGGTATTGACTCATCGAAAATATTTGTGGTTTCAATAATGCCATGCACGGCAAAGAAATTCGAATGCAAGAGACCAGAGCTTTCGAATAATGGCCTTCCTGATGTCGATGTGGTATTGACGACAAGAGAGCTTGCGAAAATGATTAAAGAGGCAAGGATAAATTTTGTAAAGCTAGAAGACAGCAAGTTTGATAATATACTCGGAGAATCGACGGGAGCGGCTGTAATATTCGGCGTTACAGGCGGTGTAATGGAAGCGGCCCTTAGAACTGTTTCAGAGGTTGCTACCGGCAAGGAACTTGGAAATATCGAATTTACATCTGTGAGGGGATTTGAAGGAATTAAAGAGGCACAGGTTGACATCGGAGATATGAAAGTAAAAGTAGCGGTTGCGCATGGAACAGGCAATGCTAAAAAACTCCTTGAGAGGATTAAAAACGGTGAGGCGGATTACCAGTTTATAGAGATAATGGGATGCCCAGGCGGATGTATAAATGGCGGAGGTCAGCCGTTTATAGAAGATAAGGATGAGATCGCAGATTCCAAAGTGAAAAGAATGGATTCGATCTATGAAATTGATAGAAGTATGCCCATAAGAAAATCCCACGAAAATCATGAAGTAAAGGTTTTGTATGATGAGTTTTTAGGTAAGCCAAACAGCAGCTTAGCCCATGAACTTCTCCATACGCATTATACAAAAAGAAGCAGATTTTAATATTTAAATACTAAGGAGCTGTCTCAAAATAAAGAAATAATACAAAATGTTGAGCAACTAAAATTTATGGAGTCAGTATTTTGTATATAAAATTTATTTAGAGACAGCTCCCTTCATTTACCCTTTATATAATTAAAAATTGCAGTACAGGTGAAATCGTCTATGTCCATAAAACTTTGCCTTTCAAAAATATCACCAAGGTAATGAGCATCCGATGATGTAATAGTTCTTAATCCCTTTAAATACGGGAACTTTTCAATAAAGGATTCAAAATGTTCGTATTTTGAAATCTCCACTGTTTTTATATTCAAAGTGGATGGAATGAATCCCAAGTTTGATATTATACTGTATGACGCCCTGTCTACATGTGCTGGTATGCACACGCCTTTAAAGCTTTTAACTATATCCCAAAGGTTGTCTATCAGGATATCCGCAGATGATAGAAGCAGTTTGCAGGCTTTTCCTATTACATTATCCATATCATCCATAATCAGCTGTTTTCCAAACAGCTGTTCATCATTTTCCACATCGGGCAAATTTTCATATATTATATTTCCGAATTCGATAGCGTTTCGAACATTTTTAAAATAGCATAGCATATGAACTTCCTCTTTTGTCTGGACTTCTATTCCCGGTATGAGCATAATCCCATTCCTTACAGACACATTGTATAGAGCCTGCAAATTAAAGGAACTATTGTGGTCTGTGACAGATATTATGTCCAATCCCTTGATTATAGACATATTCACTATATTGTTTGGAGTCATATCGTCATCAGCGCATGGTGAAAGCGCCGAATGAATATGAAGGTCATAGGCTGCTTTCATGTCGGTTACCTTATAAGTTCTTGGTGCAATTCATAGCATATTTTATAAGCATTTTCATCCGAGATGAGAAGGGGTATCGATTCATCGTCCGCTTTATTTTTTGTTTCGTCAGATATCTCAGCATTTTCAGGTATAATAATGCATGATAAATCAAGAAGTACTGCGACAGCAACTATATTAACATGAGTCTGTATCGTAACCCAGGCGCTTTTTGCATCAGCATGTGCCATCACCCAGCTTAGGAGGTCACATGTATAAACATCTTTTATTTCCCTTTTAAGGCCGCTTTCACCCGCAGCCAATTTTAAATTCAATCTATCCATTATATCTTTTACAATCATATTATTTTTCTCCTTTAAGCCTTTTTTTCGCTCTATTTCCTGTACGGGACATATATAATCGCTTCTGTTGCCTGTAACAAAATCTTCTGCAAATGCCTGGCATGTTGGAGATCCGCAGATGCCGCAATTTATCCCGGGCAATTTATCTAAAATATTCTGTATGAGATTCAATTTTTTTATAGATTTTTTAATATCCAAGTCGAGCCTTGTAACGGACCTTGGCTCGATGCTTTTAACGAGTCTGATCGAACCGTTATTGTACATTTCAAAATAACTGTTTATATTGCTTTTATCTATCACATGATTTTTTAACTTTTTGGCGATATTTTTTATATTATTCAAAGCTATATATCTGTTTTCCACTACAAGAGGTCCTCCAAGGCAGCCTCCCGGGCAGGCCGCGATCTCTATAAATGAAAGGTTATTCAGCCTTCCGAGTTCAATTTCCTCAAGTATGGAAATCGCATTATGGATTCCATTGACGGATAATGACTTCCGGTAACTTGAAAACATTGAAAAGTCATCCGAGTTATTGCATATTATACCGTTTAATGTAGGCATAGAATGTTTTGTTTCATTTACATTGCCGGAAGAAAGAGCTTTTAAAATTGGTACATATATATCTTTTATGGAAATTGAACTGTCGATAAATGAATGTTCAACGCCAATCGGATTTTTTATGCTTGTAACTCTGGCAGTGCAAGGAGTTATAAGAGTTATGCCGATATCTTTAATATCCAGGCCTTTTTCTTTTGAGATGCGGTTTTTAATGATCCTTGCGCTTATTTCCGTGGGCGTTTCTATATCAAGTATATTAGGTATAAGCTCCGGAAATCTGACCTGTATGAGCCTTAATATTGCAGGGCATGAAGAACTTATCACAGGTTTTGTACTGTGATTTTTGATTATATCTTCAGCAATTGCCCCGATAATTTCTGCTCCCTGGGATATATCGTATACGTCATCGAATCCTAAGTATTTTATAGCCGACAGTATTTTATCGGGGGAGTATATAGTATCGAATTGACCGTATAAAACCGGGAGTACAAGAGCCACATTGTATTTAAACTTGCCTTTGATATCTTCTATATTATCTGTGATTGCACTCTTTGCATGATTTGGGCAAATCCTGATGCATTCTCCGCAATCGATACAGCGCTGCGCAATTATGCTTGCTTTTTTATTTTTCAACCTTATAGCTTCAGTAGGACATACTCTGAGGCAGTACGTGCACCCGATGCATCTTTCAGGTTTCAGTATTACTGAGTGAAAATATTTATTTTCCATAAATATCACCAACTTATAGAAATAATTTCATCGTTACCTTTGTATATTTGCCTTTTTCAGTATCAATATTGAAACAATCCGAGCATTTTTTCATATTGGATAATCCCATACCGGCTCCAAAGCCCATTTCTCTTATCCAATCAGGAGCCGTCGAATAACCGTCTTGCATGGCAAGTTCTATATTGTCTATGCCGGGGCCTTTATCTTCTGCGATGATTTGTATGAATGAGGGATTAATGTTTATGGAAATCGCTCCGCCATTTGAGTGTATCACTATGTTTATTTCAGCCTCATAGGCTGCTATCGCCGCTCTTCTGATTATCAAAGGGTCTATGCCTATTTTGCTTAAAAGCTTTTTTATCGTGCTCGATGCCTGACCGGCTCTTATAAAATCGCACTTTTCAATATCAAATTTGTAACCAACGCCGAGTGAATTATTCATATATTGTGATTCCCGTCTTCAGGAGTCTATCTGTATTCCCTTAAGCCCGGATGCATAAAGAAGTCCCGACGCAGTATACAGACTATGTGATGTGCTAAGTATTACGAAATTATTTTCATGTGCAAGTTTTATTATGATATCGCCGGGTTTTTTGTTCCTGACAAAAACGATCGCAGGCATATCGATCATCTCCGCCGTTCTCACCACCTGCGGATTTATAAGGCCGGTGAGCAAAAGAGTTTTTTTATTGGCATACGAAAGTACATCGCTCATGAGATCTGAACTGAAAGCATAATATATTTCCAGACCAAGCTTGTCCCTGCCGCATAATATATCAGCGCCCAAAATATCGGCTACCTGTCTCAATCGCATAAAAAGTTCACCCCCGTAAAATCAAAGACATGTATTTATACATATATTCTATCATACAAAATTTGAATATTAAATGTAATCTTGCGTGGTATTTCAATTTGTCAGGACTTGAATCTGGCGAATGAGTGTTCAAAATACACAAGTTTACAGATTCTATATACTTCGAGCTTGGCGATTTAGAATAATTATTCCTCGAGTCTAACACATACACCCCCATGGCAAGCATTTTCACGGTAATCAAATAGATGAGTTGCACAACATATATAAAATATAAAAAAGTGTAGTATAATTAAATATAGATATTTTTTCCATGGAAGGAAGGGTATATGTGAAAGGTGTAATAGACAGATTCGAAGGGAAATATGCTGTGGTTGAAATGGATGGAGGAAAGATGGTGAATATTTCGATGTCTGAGATCGAAAGCTGTGCCAAGGAGGGGGATGTGATCAAAAAAGTAAAGGGGAGTTTTATTGTGGACAGGGAGGAAACAAAGAAGAGAAAATCAAAAATACTAAAAGACACAAAAGATTTGTGGACTTAATTTTTTGATTTTTAAGAAATGTTATTGTATAATATAGTCTATATTAATCCTTTATTAAGGGGAATGAAGATGGAGAAGAGAATAACATTTAGCAAAAAGAGAATCTTATGGATTGTTATCACATGTATAATGATACCTATTTTGGCATATTGCATATATTTTACTTATCTATTATATTTCAGAAAATCCCCCACAATAGTAAAAACTTCTATAAACTCCGATGAAGAATCGATGGGGCAGCTTTTGGATGTGCCGAATGAAAAGGAGAGCGGAGTTGAGAATATTGTGCTTTTCGGTGTGGACAACAGGACTCCTACCGAGCACGGAAGAACGGATTCAATAATAATAGCAACCATAGATAAAAATTCAAAGGCGATAAAATTAATTTCCCTTATGAGGGATTTATATGTTGATATCGGTAATGGGAAGTCTATGAACCGGATAAATTCCGCCTATTCCATAGGAGGACCTGAAATGGCCATAGATACTATAAACAATAATTTTGGGCTCGATTTGAAGTATTATGCGATAATTGATTTTGAGGCCTTTCAGGAGCTTGTGGATAAAATGGGCGGAATAGATATCGATGTCAAGGATTATGAACTAAAAGAAGTCAATAAGTATATATCTGAAGTCAATGGGAAAAATGCAACACTGTTAAAAGAAAGCGGATTTCAACATTTGAACGGCCAACAAGCCCTTTCCTATTCAAGAATCCGTAAAGTGGGCAATGGGGATTACGAAAGGACGGAAAGACAAAGGCTTGTCTTAAAATGCTTGATGGATAAGGCTAAAACTGTCAATGCTCTCAGAATCCCAGATCTTTTGACCACGCTTGTATCATATGTGCAGACGAATGTGCCTCTTCAAAATATTGTGAGTTTAGGCCTTTCAGCATATAAGTTTAATAATGCCGTACAAACATTAAGAGTGCCTGTTGATGGCTATTTTAATTCGCAAAGGGTGAATATAGGCGGTGACATGGCAGATGTTCTTGTCCCTGATGTAAAAGCAAATGGCCAGTTTATCAAAGAATTTATATATAATGTAAAAATTGCCGACAGCAAAGATGTTCCCATGTATATGCAGAATAACTTTCATGAAGATGACAGTATCGCACAGGAATCTTCAAAGCCAAAACCTAATATACCAAACTACAGCAGAAGATATGTTCAAAAGAATACGAAAGATAACAAGACGGAAAAAAAGGATTCCAAGAGCAAACCAGATAATGCAGTGGGCAATAACAGCGACAGTCTTAATGCACCAGGAAGCGTTATAGACAAGGGAAACAACAATGCCAATTTGCAGGATAAACCGCAGAGTGATGCACAAGATAAGGGTAAGTCCGATGTTCCCGCAGAAAACAAGCCGGCAGAAGAGAATAAGACATGAGATATAAGAACATGCGTCGATTATGCCCGGCATAGAATTGATGATGTTTCTTTGCATACTCGCATGACTTTAGTTATTAGATGTTCAAAATAGAGAATAAACACCATTGCATACAGGAAAACTTGCAAGAAAAATTAAGATTTTAATTTTTTTACTGCTGATTTCAAGTTAGCAGTTTTTTATATATAGAGGAGCTTTGATATGAGTATTTTTGCTGTGAGCGATTTGCATTTATCAGGTGTAAATCCCAAACCTATGGATATATTCGGTCAAAAATGGCAGAATCACTGGGACAAAATAAAAAATGCCTGGCAAAATAGCGTAAAGGAAGACGATACTGTATTAATTCCCGGCGATATTTCATGGGCGATGAGCTTAAAAGACGCAATGTACGATATAAATGATATATCAAAAATGCCTGGCAAAAAGATATTTTTACGCGGTAATCATGATTACTGGTGGGCGTCACCTGCAAAATTGAAAAGAACGCTTCCAGAAAATATAGACATAATCCAGAATAATAACATAGAGCTTGACGATTATTATATATGCGGTACAAGAGGATGGATACTTCCCGGCGACGAAAGATTTAAAATGGAAGATGAAAAAATATACAAAAGAGAGATTATAAGGCTGAAGCTCTCATTTTCAAGTATACCGGCTAATCCTGCAAAGGCTGTAATCGTAATGATGCATTTTCCTCCCGTAAATGAAAAAAGGGAGGCCAGTGAGTTCATTGATATAATGAAAGAGCACAAAACAAGCATATGCGTTTACGGGCATTTACATAATGCCAATAGGGAAACAGTAGTTGAAGGTCTGTATGAAGGTATAAGATTTCATCTAGTATCCTGCGATTATTTAGATTTTAAATTAAAAAAAATAGTATGATTTATTTTAATTTGTACGATTTTGATGTATAATATTTATTTAAATCGAATCGCTTTATACAAATTAAGTGTATCCAAATTATTTGTGGATGCATTTACCAATATAAAGAGCGTTTCACAGCGATTTGAATATAAATAATTTAGAGGGTTGGGTGAAAGAAATAATGAGACTGCATGGGACGGCAAGAATCAATCAGTTTAACCATCTGGAAATTGGAGGATGCGATACTGTAGAACTTGTTAAAAAATATGGTACACCTTTATATTTAATAGATGAGTACCTTATACGAAAAAACTGCAGGGATTATATAAACTGTTTTTCGAGCAATTATGACAGAGTAAAAGTAGTATATGCCGGGAAGGCTTTTCTGGACCTGGCGATGTGCAGGATTGTCGAAGAGGAAGGACTTTGCCTGGATGTTGTTTCCGGAGGCGAGTTATATACTGCACTTAGAGCGGGTTTTCCGCCGGATAGAATAATATTTCATGGCAACAACAAAACAGATAGTGAATTGAAAATGGCTGCAGAGCATGGAGTCGGAAGAATAGTCGTTGACAACATGTCTGAATTAATGAAAACAGGCGCATTTGCAAAGCAGTCGGGGAAAGTTATCAATATTTATATAAGAGTATCCCCGGGTGTTGAGGCGCATACACATGATTATATAAAAACCGGCCAGATAGATTCAAAGTTCGGATTTCCGTTACTGAACGACCAAGCGCTCAATGCTGTCAAAATAGCTAAGAGTATGGAAAATATATCCCTTATGGGGTTACACTGCCATATAGGGTCACAGATATTTGAAATACAGCCATATATAGAAGCTGTAAATGTTATGATGAAGTTTGCAAGTATAATAAAAAAAGAATTTGAAGCGGATATTCCAGAGATTGATTTTGGAGGAGGGTTTGGCATATATTATTCTGATGGTGATTCTCCCCTTCCAAAGAAAGTGATTGCGGAATCGATAACAGATTGCGTAAAGAAAAATGCTGATATTTATAATCTGAAGAGACCGTGCATACTGGTGGAACCCGGAAGATCCATCATTGGCAATGCAGGTACGACTCTTTATAACGTAGGGGCTATTAAAAATATACCCGGCATAAGAAAATATGTAATAGTCGACGGCGGCATGACAGATAACATCCGTCCTGCATTATACAGGGCAAAGTATGAGGCTGCCGTTGCAAACAGGATGAACTCATCGGATTGTGAAGTTGTCACGATTGCAGGCAAATGCTGTGAGTCCGGCGACATACTGGTAAAGGATATAAACATGCCTAAGGTAAATACGGGTGATATAATATCCATATTCAGCACCGGTGCTTATGGGCTGTCCATGTCAAGCAATTATAACGGAATACCCAAGCCCTGTGTCGTACTTATAAATGATGGAGGCAGCTATGTCATATCGAAAAGAGAGACTTATGATGAAATAATAGAAAATGATATAATACCGGATGAGTTAAAGAGAATATAAAACGCGCAGGTGATTTAATTATGATGATAAAACCGAACAAATTAAGAAAAGGGAGTACTATTGGGATTATAGCTCCGGCCGGCCCAATCATCAATGCAGAAAGAATTAAAAAGGGCGTAGATGTCTTAAAAAGATTGGGGTTCAATGTAGTTGAAGGAAAAAACATATACAGTAAAAAGGGTTACTTTTCATCTGGCGATGGACAGAGAGCCGATGAATTCAACAGTTTTTTTGAATCCGATGGCATAGATGCTGTTCTGTGTTTGAGAGGCGGGTATGGTACGCTCAGGATTCTTGATAAAATAAACTACAGTACGATTTCTGCAAATCCAAAGGTCTTTATAGGATATAGCGATATAACGGCCCTGCATATAGCTATAAACAAGATGTGCAATATGGTTACATTTCATGGGCCCATGCTGAACTCCGATTTTGGCGGGGATATTGATGAATATACACTAAATAGCTTTCTGAGGTGTGTCACTGACGAAACACCCATTGGTGAATTTGAGAACCCTCGTGAATACGGGGAACTCAAGGTACTTTATCCAGGTACAGGATGCGGCAGATTGGTAGGCGGCAATCTGACTGTAATGGTATCGACGATAGGGACGCCATTTGAGATAGATCTTGACGGCTCTATACTCTTTATAGAGGATGTAGGCGAAGAGCCGTACAGGGTCGATAGAATGCTGACCCAGCTTATATTAGGCGGCAAAATGGATAACTGCCGGGGAATCGTCCTCGGGCAGTGGACGCATTGCAGCAGCAATAATCCCGATAGGAGCTTTACACTCGAGGAAGTATTTGCCGACAGATTAATTCCTTTAAAAATCCCTATATTATATAACGCGGCTATAGGCCACCAGAAAATGAAAGCTACGCTTCCTTATGGTGTAAATGCCATGATAACTAATGACGGCCGTCTTATTATAAAAGAAGGCGGCGTAGTATGATCGATAAAAAAAGGATCAGACGCGAAGCTTCAAAGATTAAAGAGAGCATAATAGGAATAAGACGTGATATACATATGCATCCTGAGCTTGGCATGGAGGAAAAAAGGACTTCAAAGCTTGTCAGGACATATCTCGACAATCTTGGAATAAAAAATAAAATTATCGCAAATACAGGCGTTATAGGAACTATATATGGCAGAGATCCCAAGGGCCCTACGATCGGCATAAGAGCGGATATGGATGCCCTTCCGATACTTGAAGCCAATAATGTGAGCTATGCCTCAAAGTGCAGCGGAAAAATGCACGCATGCGGGCATGACGCCCATACGGCTATTTTATTAGGCACCGCAACAGTGTTAAACAGTATGAAAGATGAACTTCCGGGAAATATCAGGCTTATATTTCAGCCTGCTGAAGAAACGACTGGCGGAGCGGAAATAATGATAAATGAAGGCGCTCTTAAAGATCCTGATGTAAACGGAGTTATAGGTTTGCATATGGAAGAGAGCATAAAGGCAGGATGCATAGGTATAAAGTACGGAATAATGAACGCATCTTCAAATCCTTTTGAAATAACGATAAAAGGGAAAAGTTCCCATGGAGCATATCCGCATGAAGGCGTGGATGCCATATTGATATCCGCATATGTCTTAACTGCGCTCCAGAGCGTGGTAAGCAGAGAAACAAATCCGCTGAATTCTGTAGTCTTAACGATCGGAACCGTAAATGGAGGTTATGCACCAAATGTTATCTGCGATAAGGTCGTATTAAAGGGTATACTGAGAACTATGGATGCCGGTCTTAGAAAATCCATACCTAAAAGGATCGTAAAGATTACGGATGGGATCACAAAGTCTATGAATGCTTCATTTGACTTTGACATGTATGAGGGATATCCATGCCTTATAAATGATAAGGGAATGACGGATTTAATTATTAAGTCCGCTGCGGAGCAGATAACCAGGGAAAATGTATTGATGCTTGAGAATCCATCTATGGGAGTGGAAGACTTTGCCTATTTCTGTTATAATGTGCCTTCAGCCTTTTACAGGCTTGGATGCAGAAACGAAAAAAAGGGGATTGTAAATTCTGCCCATAGCCCTTTGTTCGATATTGATGAAGATTCCATCGAAATAGGAATGATTACAGAGTGTCAGGCAGCAGTAAATTTTATATTTAATTTTGCATCGCGTTGACTTCTTCAATGTAAAATCATATATAAATAATTTGAAGGCAATATCCTGTTTAATATGATTCCTGCAATCGAGCTATAGAGCACAAGCAGGAATATTATATTGAATATTCTTTTTTTGCTTTTAGCCTCTTTTAAAAGCACAATAAGGCCTAAACCTGCCGAAGAAGAGAGACCCGCGATTGCCGAGCCGAATGTGATGCCGCCCTTTAAAAATATTTCAGTTATGGCAACGGATGCGGCACAGTTTGGAATAAGGCCTATGAAACTCAATACTATTGGCTGAAGGATACTGTCCTTCAAAAATAATTTAGCGAACATATGGCTTCCTGTAAAATAGATAATTATATTTATTGCCAGTGTTATAATAAAAACATATATAGATATTTTAAATGCATGATAAAAAGAGTGCTTAAGAACTTCCCTGATGCTGAATTTCTCATCTATACATGTCGATCCGCAGCATCCTTCATTTTCATGGCTGTTTGTGATAATCCTGTGCTCGGTATTTTTTCCTTTCCTTAAATATGTTAATAAAAGATCCGTTATATATCCGGAAACTACGGCTATAATAAAATTTGTAACCAGAATAGGGATAAGCACGTTGATTTTATCAGGTTGCGATAAAATCACAGGTATTGCTTCATCCGAAGTCGACATATAGACGGAAATGAGGGTACCGGTTGTAATAGCGCCCTCTGCGAAAAGTATGGTCGATATAACCGAAAAACCGCACTGCGGAATTATACCGAATATAGCTCCGGCAAATGGGCCTATATATCTTGATTTCCTGAGAAGGGGCCTCAGTCCGCTTCCAAACTTATGTTCAAATATTTCAATTACTAAAAAAATGACTATCATAAATGGAATCATCTTTAATGTGTCAAAGAAAGCATCAGTCAGCACGTTTAGCATAATATTACCACCTCTAAAAATTGAATACAAACCATTTGCAATTGCAATAATAATTTATCACAAATCTTACCATCGGTAAATAGCAAAATTCAGAATGGGGGTATTAAGACTTTCCGCTAATTGCTCTTCCCATAATATTCTTCAAATACACAAGTTCATTTATACTTGATTTCAAATTATGAATTGAAATTCAGTATAAGCATCGCAAGCACATATTAAAATATAAGTTTCCTTATATTTACATTGAACCTGACAATGGATAAGATATATAATATTTTATGTAAACTATTGTAGAAAAGGAGCGGTATTATGTTTTGGAAAATGAACAAAAAGAATATTATATTGGTTGTGTCAGCTATATTTTTAATATCACTTCTTTTTATCGGTTACCGTTTAAAAAAGCCTGAGAAAATAAATGTTGCTTATAATAATTTTTTGCTGGATGTGGATAAGGGCAGAGTAGATACAGTTTATCTTTCAGATAAAGCAGAACTTAAAGTAAAGCTTAAGGATGGGAGTATCATTTATACTGATAATCCAAGAGATGATAAATTCAAGGAAGAATTATTGAAGAAGAATATAAATGTTGAAGAGGTCAGCTCATCAGCTATCGGCGATCAGGCAAGCGGCATGTTTTTATCGCTGCTATTGTTTGCGACTGCCGGATATTTTCTATTTAAATTTACTGCCAAGCAAAGAAGCGGCGGATTACTCGACATAACCAGGGTTCAAAATGAAACTGAATCCGAAGTCAATATAGGATTTTCAAATGTGGCGGGTAACGAAGAAGCCAAAGATAGCGTAAGGGATATTGTCGACTTTTTGAAGGATCCAGAAAAGTATTTAAAATATGGCGCAAGGATGCCAAAGGGTGTAATATTTTATGGTCCTCCCGGTACAGGTAAAACTCTATTGGCTAAAGCTGTAGCCGGTGAATCCGGCGTGCCTTTTTATGCTCTTTCAGGTTCTGATTTTGTACAAGTTTATGTGGGCGTAGGTGCCGGAAGGATAAGGAATCTGTTCAAAAAGGCGAGAGAAAAAGGGAAATGTGTTATTTTTATAGATGAAATCGATGCTCTCGGTAAAAAGAGGGAATCTGGAGGCATAGATGGAGGAAATGACGAACGTGAGCAAACGTTGAATGCACTTCTTTCAGAAATGTCTGGATTTAAGGATAGCGATGGAATAGTTGTGATCGCCGCAACAAACAGGCTGGATATACTTGATGAAGCATTGCTAAGACCCGGTAGATTCGACAGGTGTGTGGAAGTTGGACTTCCTGATGTAAAGAGCAGATATGAAATATTAAAAATACATGCAGCTAATAAACCTATTTCCAGCGATCTGGATTTATATAAAGTAGCCGAGCAGTCAGTTTATTTTAGCGGAGCTATGCTTGAAAATATGGTAAATGAAGCCGCAATTTTTGCAGCCAAAAGAAATGCCGGTTCGATAGGTAAGCAGGATATGGATAAAGCATTTTATACAGTTGTCGCGGGCGCTGAAAAGAAGGATAGAAGTTCCATAAATAAGGCTGATATGAAGATAACCGCTTATCATGAAACAGGGCATGTGGTTGTTTCAAAACTTATAGTGCCTCATAACACAATTCCAAAGGTAACCATAATTCCAAGCACTAGGGGGGCAGGGGGATATACCATGAATATACCACCTGACAGGATGTATAAGACAAAAAGTGAAATGGAAAAAGATATAATGGTTTCCCTTGGGGGAAGATGCGCTGAGGAGATAGTCTTTGGTGAAGAAAATATAACAACAGGCGCATCTGGCGATATCGATAGAGTTACCGAAATAGTGTTGTCCATGGTGAAAAAATTCGGCATGAGCAGAACTACAGGCATTTTAAGCTATGATGTGTTATATAAGAATAGTTTTGGCGGAATCAACAGCGAAATATTAAATGAATGCAGACAAATAGTTGACGGTTTGTATAATAAAGTAAAAGATTTGCTCATATCGCACAGATATTTACTGGATAAAATGGCTGAGGAGCTTTTAAATAAAGAGACACTCGATGAAAATGAAATAGATCGCATCATTGCGGCGTAAACCTTTGATAGATGTCTGGATAACATGATATGTTGATTGCCGGATTCATTAGAAAAGGTTTATGCCTTTTTAAATTCCATTATCATTAATGTTGCTGCATGCATATGCATATAAATTACATAGAGATGAATGAAAGGAGAATAATATATGTTTCCTATGATGGACAGGGATAGTGACAAGATGGCTGCCCCTATGCACCCTATGGCCTGCCCTTTTATGCAAGGCATGGCAAGTCCGATGATGCCGGGGATGGTAAATCCTATGATGATGCAAAGCATGTTAAATCCAATGATGGCTTGCCCGATGATGCAGGGAATAAGCCCTATGGCGCAGGGCCCTTTTATGTTTTGCCCGATGATGCAGGGAATGGCGAATCCTATGATGTATTATCCGGAGACGTGTGAAAAAAAGTAATAAATTACATTACCAAATAAAGCATGGCGATTGCCATGCTTTATTTGGTAATGTAATTTATATACATGCTTGAATTAATTTTTTATAATATATGCGCACGCCTTTAAATATAATTAATCATAGAAAGCATAAAAGGGGTGCATTGAAATGCTGTTTAGAAAACGCACAGAAGAAAAAAAAGACATATATTTTTATAATTCCAGACCAAAGAAAAATGGACTGACAACTGATGAAGCCATCCATAGACTTCAGGTGTATGGTCAGAATGTTTTAATCAAAAAGAGAAAAAAATCCGCTTTAAATATTTTTATCGAACAGTTTAATGATTTTATAATCTGGGTACTGCTAATCGCGGCAATAATTTCGGGACTGATGGGTGAAAGAGCAGATGCAATAACCATAACAGCCATAGTAATACTGAATGGCATAATGGGATTCATACAGGAATACAGGACGGAAAAATCCCTTGATGCATTAAAGGAATTATCGGCGCCTACCGTAAAAGCTGTAAGGGACGGTAAAGTGGTTATAATACCTGCTCATGATATAGTGCCGGATGATCTCATTATATTGGAATCGGGGGATAGAGTCCCTGCCGATTCAATGCTTATAGAATCTAATGGCATTCAGGTAGATGAATCGCTGCTGACAGGAGAATCAGCGCCGGTTGAGAAAATGCCGATAGAAAATACGGGCAAGCAGGCCATAAAATATACCGAACAGAATATGGTCCATATGGGTACCGTATTAACCGGTGGCAGAGGCAAGGCAGTGGTGCTATTGACAGGGATGGCAACAGAGATGGGCAAGATTGCTGATATGTTGCAAAATGTGGAGGAAGAACAGACACCGCTTCAGAAAAAATTGGACAGAATGGGCAAAGTGATGGTATTCGGATGCATATTTGCGTGTGCGATAGTAACTATAATGGGTATTTTAAAGGGAGAAAATATATATACAATGTTTTTGACAGGCGTAAGCCTTGCAGTCGCAGCAATTCCTGAAGGGCTGCCGGCGATAGTTACCGTTTCCCTGACCCTTGGCGTACAGAGGATGCTTAAAAGAAATGCTCTTATAAGGAGGCTTCCTGCCGTCGAGACTTTAGGGTGTACCAATATTATTTGCTCGGATAAAACCGGAACCCTTACAGAGAACAAAATGACTGTAAAAAGACTGTATTATGATGGCGCAATAGCCGATGTGTTGGGTAACGGATATGATGCGGAAGGAAAATTTATAAAAGCAGGGAAGAAAATATATCCTAAAGGGGACAGATCTCTTCAATTGCTTCTGGAAAGCGCTGTATCGTGCACTAATTCGGGAATCGAAACCGCTAAGCCATCGGATAAGATATTTGATTTAAAAAAATATAACAGGGAAATTGTTTCCGCATCCGGTGATCCTACCGAGATAGCCCTTCTTGTTTGCGGGTATAAGGCCGGCATATCAAAAGAAGAAGTCGATAAAAAATATAAAAGGGTTGCAGAACTGCCATTTGACCCAACAAGAAAGAGGATGTCGGTGATTGTAAGATATGGCGGGGACTATTATGTGTTTTTAAAAGGAGCGATAGACAATACGATCGATCTGTGCAGCAGCATACATTCTTCAAATGGAATATCGGCTATGACCCAAGGCATGAAAAACACGATCATGCTTTATAACGGGAAAATGGCGAAGGATGCACTTCGTGTCATTGCAATAGCTTATAAAAAGCTGCCAGGGATGCCTTTCAAGATAAATGTCCAATCGGTCGAAAGAGATCTTACATTCATAGGACTTATGGGTATGATAGATCCGCCGAGGAAAGAGGCAATTGAGGCAATAGAGATCTGCAGCATTGCCGGGATAAAACCTGTTATGATAACCGGCGATCATAAGGACACGGCAATTGCAGTCGCAAAACAGTTGAAACTTATGAAGGGTGAAGACAAGGTATTGGTCGGCAAAGAAATAGATGCCATGAGTGAAAAGGCGCTCCAGAAGGAGGTAAGAAATGTTTCGGTCTATGCAAGAGTTACACCTGAACATAAGCTGAGAATCGTAAGGGCCTATAAGAAAAACGGATATATAGTTGCCATGACAGGGGATGGAGTAAATGACGCTCCGGCTGTAAAAGAAGCCGATATCGGCGTATGCATGGGGAAGTCGGGAACGGATGTTACAAAAGAAGCTTCTGCAATGGTGCTTCTTGATGACAATTTTGCAACTATTGTAGCGGCTGTCGAAGAAGGAAGGGTAATATACGACAATATCAGAAAATTTATCAGGTATTTGCTTTCATGCAATCTCGGAGAAGTATTGACGATGTTTATAGCATCGCTGCTGAACTTTCAGACGCCTCTTATTCCAATACAGATTTTGTGGGTAAATCTTGTAACCGACGGCTTGCCCGCAATTGCACTTGGAGTTGACCCTCCAGATAAAAATATAATGCTGAGGCCTCCGAGAAAAAAGGACGAGAGTATATTTTCCCATGGACTTTCTTCAAAAATAATAATAAGAGGTATATTAATAGGTATATGTACCATTGCTATATTTGCCATTACTCTAAATATTACCGGAGGAAATTTATTAAAAGCAAGGACCATGGCCTTTGCAGCGCTTGTCATGTCCCAGCTTATACATGTTATTGAATGCCGCTCTGAAAGGTATTCGATATTTGAAATCAATATTTTCAGCAATATTTTTCTTTTAATTGCCATCTTGATATCAACTGCGATGTTAGCATTGGTCATATATGTACCGTATTTTCAGCCGTTATTTAAAACCGTTCCATTAAATTTCGGAGATGTAGTAGCGGTATTGTTCTTCTCAGGTGCTATTTCGCTGATTGTAAGTTTAAAGACTTACATAAAGTCATGATAGTAAAATAAAACCACGTTAACGTGGTTTTATTTTACCCCTTTTTTGCCCTTTTGTTTTTGCTTGAGTTTGTCGATGTCGATTATACTCTTTCTTGTCGTAAGGTTTTGTATATTCAATATCTCGATGGCTTCTCCCTTTTTATCTTTTAAACCTTGAACGATTATAAGATGACCCATCTGTAAATTTATAAGGTTATACTTTTTGAACCAAGTTATTTTTTTAAAATGGCACCTTACGATGTTTCTGCTTCTTTCAGGCCTTAATAGAATATTTACTTTTAATATATGTATCAAAAAAAGGAATCTTTTTTCGGTTATTTTTATATTTACTATATTTCCTCTTTGCGCAGTCATCCTGTCGCCGTATTTTTTAAGATACCTATCCTGCACCATCTGATTTAACGTGTCTCTGAAACCCATATTAAAAAACCCCTTTACAAATTATATTTAAGCGAATCATTTCATTCTATGATTTATTATAGCATACAGGCGATACACTATAAAACTAAAATTTTAAGTTATTTCAATTCGTAATTTGAAATCAGGCATAAATAGGATTATGTTATTTTGAGCGGCGAATGAGTGTTCAAAATAGCATAAGCTCATATTGCGAATCAAAGTTAATTTCAAATTATGAATTGAAGTATGCGTACAGTATTTGTATAATTAAATTTGTATATGTGTTTTGAAATATCAGGGCTATCGAAATATAAAATATGTCCTGAAAGTATCATGAAAAATTTGCTTAAACTTAGGATAGTGGTCTGATTGACAAAGGCAAGAGGAATAATCAAGATATTTGGAATCGTGCAGGGTGTAGGGTTCAGACCTTTTATTCATAAACTCGTAAATCAGTTTGGTTTTAAAGGATGGGTCAGGAATTCGACTGAAGGTGTTATAATCGACATCGAAGGAGATAAAGACAGTATAAGGGAATTCGTGAGTGTCATACCTGACAAGGCGCCTGTACTTGCAGTGATTGAGAATATACATCTGAAGTTTGAAAGACTAAAAAACTATACCGATTTTAAGATAATAAAAAGCGATTGTGATGATGAGGGCTTTGTTCTCGTATCCCCCGACGTCTCGATATGCGAAGATTGCCGCAGAGAACTTATGGATCCTAAAAACAGGAGATACAGATATCCTTTTATCAATTGCACCAATTGCGGCCCGAGGTTTACGATAATAAAGAGCCTTCCGTATGACAGGTATAGAACTACCATGAAAAAATTTAAGATGTGCCGTGAATGCGACAGAGAATATCATGATATCGAAAATAGAAGATATCATGCGGAGCCAGATTGTTGCTTTAAATGCGGCCCTCATTTGAAATTCTGCGATAATTCCGGGAGGGAGATAAGAGGTGATGCTATTTCCATGACTGCCGAAAAGTTGAAGAGGGGGTATATCGTCGCGATTAAGGGCATCGGAGGCTTTCATTTGGCATGCGATGCATTAAATGATTCAGCTGTAAAAGAGCTTAGAAAAAGAAAACACAGGGAGAAAAAACCTTTTGCGATGATGTGCAGGGATATAGAATCCGTAGAGAAATACGCTTATGTTTCAGATGATGAGAGAAGAATACTCGAAAGTTATCATAAACCCATAGTTATCTTAAAGAAAAAGGAGAATTGCGGTATTTCAGGAGAAATTGCACCTGATACCGACTCTTACGGTTTTATGCTTCCATATACTCCCATTCACTGCCTTCTTTTTGAAGAGAAAAATATGGATGCCCTTGTGATGACAAGTGCCAATATCTCCGATAATCCCATCATCTATAAAAATACAGATGCGCTTTTAAATTTAAAAGGCATTGCCGATTATTTCCTCCTTCATAACAGGGACATACATACCCGCTGCGATGATTCCGTCGTCAGGGAGATTTATGGCCGTGAATATTTTATGAGGAGATCCAGAGGGTATGCTCCCCTGCCCGTAAAATTCAATATCGAGCTGAAGCCTATTTTAGCCTGCGGCGCAGAACAAAAGGCATCTTTTTCTTTAAGCAGGGGAAGATATGTTTTCCTGAGCCAGCATATAGGCGATTTGAAAAATTTCGAATCTCTCGCTAATTATGAAGAGCAGATAGAGAATTTCAAAGCTCTTTTTAATATAGAACCCGAAATAGTCGCCTGCGACATCCATCCGGATTATCTGTCCAGCATATATGCAAATGAAAGGTATGCAGTTAAAAAAGTCCGTGTGCAGCATCATCATGCACACATGGCAAGCTGCATGGCCGATAACAATCTATCCGGCGATGTTATAGGGATAACATGGGATGGAACAGGACTCGGAACGGATGGAAACATATGGGGGGGAGAAATACTTACAGGCAATTATAGAGAGTTCAAAAGAGCTGGAAGTTTCTTAAATACTCCAATGCCCGGAGGAGATAAGGCTGCAGAGAATATATATACAATGGCATTAAGCTATATCATAAAAGCATATGGCTCCGGGTTTTATAAATATATAAAAATATTTCCGGAGCTTAAAGATGATCATATAAAGACTGAAGTTCTGTACAACATGATACGGCATAATATAAATTCTCCTTATACGTCAAGCTGCGGAAGACTGTTCGACGGAGTTTCGAGCATTGTCGGGTTATGCAGCGTGGCAGACTATGAGGGACAGGGTGCTATGAAACTCGAATCTGTAGCTGATTGCAATATTGAGGATAGTTTTAATTGTGATATAATTAAGAAAAGTGGCATATATGTATACGATTGGCGTGAAACCATAAACGATATATTGAATTCACTTAGAGACAAAAGGGAAATATCATATATATCAGCGGCATTTCATAATACATTGGCCACAGTCGCGTTAAAAATGTGTATTCTCATTAGAAATGATACCGGCCTTAATAGAGTTGTTTTGACAGGCGGTGTTTTTCAGAATATCTTTCTCTTGAAAAAAACAATAAATATTTTAAAATCAAACGGTTTTGATGTATATATTCATAGAAGGGTTTCAGCAAACGATGAAGGATTAAGTTTAGGACAGCTTGTTATAGCACAATATGGAGGTGGTTATGATGTGTCTGGCAGTTCCTTTAAAGATAGTATCGATAGAGGGTAAAAATGCGCAGGGTGAAATAGATGGCATAAAAAGAAAGATAAGGATAGATTTTTTGCCTCGGATATCAATTGGTGAATATGTCCTTGTACATGCGGGATTTGCAATTGAAAAGCTTACGGCCAAGGCAGCGGAAGATAACCTGAAGGCTATCAGGGAGGTAGAAGATGCTCTATCAGGATATGTTCAAAGAAAAGCATGATGTTGAGGATATTGCCGGTTTGATAAAATCAATCGGTCCGACGGATATCAATATAATGGAGGTATGCGGCACTCATACGATGGCTATAGCGCAAAACGGCCTGAAAGAGATATTGCCGAACAATATAAGGCTTATATCGGGGCCGGGATGTCCAGTATGCGTTACCCCGGCGGAAAGAATAGATGATATATGTTCGCTATCTAAATATAAAAATATAATAATCGCAACATACGGTGATATGCTAAGGGTGCCGGGTACGAGAAGGGAAATATCCTTAGAAAGGAGCAGGATGGATGGGGCTGATGTCAGAATCGTTTATTCATCTATGGATGCGTTGAAAATAGCAAAAGAAAATAAAAACATGCAGGTCGTCTTTTTAGGCGTCGGGTTTGAGACTACTGCCCCCGCAACGGCTGCCGCCGTTTTGGAGGCATTTGAAGATAACATCGATAATTTTTCTGTGTTTTCCATCCATAAGCTTATAGGGCCTGCTATGCGTTCTCTTCTCGATGCAAAGGAAGTAAGAATAGATGGATTTTTGCTTCCAGGCCATGTGGCCGTAATCGTAGGTGAAAGGGGATTCGAGTTTTTGGCAAGAGATTACCATATACCCGGGGTTATTTCTGGATTTGAACCTGTTGATATAATGGACGCTGTTTTAATGATCGCTATGCAAATAGCAAGAGGCAGCGCAGAGGTAGAAAACGAATATACAAGACTTGTTAAAAAAAATGGAAATATAGCCGCTCAAAAAGTCATAGATGAGATTTTCGATACTTGTGATGATCTGTGGAGGGGGCTTGGCATGATAAAATCGAGCAGTTTGAAACTGAAGAGGAAGTATTCAAAGTTCGATGCAGCTTTAAAATTCGGGATTGAATACTCATTTGAGCAGAAGCCTTCGGCATGCAGATGCGGGGATGTATTGAAGGGATTAATTGAGCCGGAGGGATGCAATATGTTTGGGCGTGAATGCACGCCGGATTATCCCGTGGGGCCCTGCATGGTATCCTCTGAAGGAGCCTGCGCTGCGGCATATAAATATATGTAGGTGTGGTGGTTTGTATGGATGAGTTTATTTCGCTATCTTATGGAAGCGGCGGCAGGAAGACATCTGAATTAATAAATGAAATACTTTTGCCAGAATTTTCAAATTCAGAATTGAATAAGCTAAATGATGGAGCTTGTATAGATTTAAAGGCCGAAAATATAGCGGTAAGCACCGATAGCTTTGTTGTGAAACCTGTATTCTTTTCCGGCGGCGATATAGGCAAGCTTGCCGTTTGCGGAACAGTCAATGACCTGTCTGTTTGTGGTGCGCGTCCCGAGTATCTTACTCTGGCATTCATTATAGAAGAGGGCTTTAAAACAGAGGATTTCAAGAGAATAGTAAAGTCCATATCCAATACGGCTTCCATGTGCGATGTCAGAATCGTTACCGGAGACACAAAGGTCGTTGAAAGGGGACATTGTGACGGAATATATATAAATACATCCGGAATAGGGATAATGGACAAAGGTGTAAGACTGGGGAAAGAAAGGATAATGGAAGGCGATAAAATCATAGTAAGCGGTACCGTTGGCGACCATGGGATAACCGTGATGTCCGACAGGAACAGCTTATTTGAATCCAGTGTTCTAAAATCCGATTGCGCGCCTGTATATGATCTTACGAAAGCTGCTTTAAAGCACAGTGATTCAGTCAAGATAATGAGGGATCCTACAAGAGGCGGGATCGCCACGACATTGAATGAATTCATTGAAGGCGGCGATCTTGATATAAAAATATATAAGGATTTGATACCTGTAAAGGGGGAAGTCAAAAGCGCCTGCGATATACTCGGGATAGATCCACTCTATGCCGCAAACGAGGGTAAGATAGTCGCAGTTGTTTCAGCTGATGAAGCGGAAGGCGTCCTGTCTGATTTAAAGGTTCACGAAACAGGAAGGGATGCGGCGATCATAGGTGAAGTGCATGGAAACGGCAGGGGCAGACTTCTTCTTGATACGGGATATGGCAGTACGAGGATTTTAAATAAACTTTCCGGATCTCAGCTTCCCAGGATATGTTAATTTGTTTAAGGGGGTGAAAATATGCATAAAGCGGATTTCACTGAAATTACAAAGGATAAAATACTCGATATAGCATCTGAAAAGAACAGAAGCGGGTGCCCGATAGTGGTAATAGCAGGTTATATAGATACTGAAGGAAGGCCTGTTGTTTCGTACAGCTACGATGTTATGGGGCAGATAGAAACTTACAAATGCATAGATGAAAAGGTCCTTCCTTCCATTACAAAAGTATACGGTACCGCGGCAGAATGGTTCGAAGAGGAGATATCGGAACTTATGGACGTTGAATTTGAGGGCCTTGACAGTAAAAAAAGGCTGTTTCTTCCTGAGGAATTTGATGGGACAGGCCAGATACTTGTATCACCGCTTTCAAAACTTAAAAAAAATTAAAACGGCAGGAGGGTTATTATGGGATATACAATACCGATAGGACCGTATCACCCGTCTCTTGAGGAGCCTGTTTATGCAAAGCTTTATACTGAAGGTGAGATAATAAAGGATGCCGATGTATATATAGGTTATAATCACAGAGGGGTAGAAAAACTTGCGACCGAGAAGAATTTCATACAAACGCTGGCCCTTGTTGAAAGGGTATGCGGGATATGCTCGCATTCCCATCCTTTTGCATATTGCCTTGCAATAGAAAATATAGCCGGCATGGAGGTGCCTAAAAGAGGGCAGTATATAAGAGTTATTACGGCGGAGCTTGAAAGGCTGCATTCACATTTTCTATGGTTGGGTGTGGCTGCCCATATTATAGGATTTGACAGCGTGTTTATGTTTGCATTCAATGCAAGGGAAAAAGTGATGGATGCTCTTGAAATATTGTCCGGAAACAGGGTAAATTACGGTATGAACATAATAGGCGGGGTAAGAAGGGATATCGATACGGGCAAAAAGGAAGCCATAAATAAAGCTATCGATGATCTCTGGGACGCCAATGATTCCCTTAAGAATATATTTTTAAAAGATAAGACAGCGGCAATGAGGACAAAGGGAATAGGCATTATAAAAAAGGAGGATGCCCTAAAGCTTGGAATAGTAGGGCCGCATATGAGGGCGTCCGGTATAGAATATGACGTCAGGGTCAACGATGCCTATTCGTGCTATGAAGATTTTGATTTTAATATATCTACCTATCCTGAGGGCGATGTATTTTCAAGAATAGTTGTCAGGATACTGGAAAACTATGAGAGCATTAAAATTATCAGACAGGCTCTTGAAAAACTACCTGAAGGATCTATAAATCTGGGGATTAAAATACCGAAAGTACCTGCGGGCGAATTTGTAAGCAGGGTGGAGGCACCGCGAGGCCAGGTGGTATATTATGTAGTGACCGATGGAGGACCAAAAAATTACAGGGTGAGCATACATGTTCCTACATTCAGAAATGCAGCATCCGTCCCGTTTATGCTAAAGGGGAACTCGGTTGCCGATGCAAGTTTGATAATAGCCTGCATCGATCCGTGCTTCTCATGTCTTGATAGGTAAGGAGAAATATAAATTGCATGAACTTTCTGTAACAGAAAATATACTGAAGATTGCAGTAGACGAGGCTAAAAAAAGGAAGTTGAAAAATATATTAAAAATAAATATCAGGATGGGTGTTTTATCTGATCTTTTGCCGGAGTGCATAAACTATTATTTTAAGATAATAAGCAAGGGTACGGAGGCTGAAAATGCATGCATCGTGATAGAAAAACTTCCTCTCAAAGTAAAATGCATTGATTGCGGCGGGGAATCCGAAATAGCTGTAAACAACTTCAGGTGTCCGATATGCAGCAGCCAGAATCTAAAGATAATACAGGGAAATGAATTCTATATAGATAGTATGGAGGTCGAATGAAATGGAAATAAAGGTTGTAAGGCAGATAATGGAATGGAATGAAGACTGTAATGAAGAGTTAAAAGCTATTTTTAAGGAAAACAAGGTATTCGTCATAAACTTAATGGGTTCTCCGGGAGCAGGAAAGACAACCCTAATCACGAATATGATAGGTTCGCTGAGGCATAAATTTAATATAGCTGTAATAGAAGCCGATATAGCCGGAAAAATAGATGCCGAAAAGATAGGCAAAATGGGAATCCCTGTTGTACAGTTGAACACCGAAGGAGCGTGCCATATAGAGGCCATGTCGGTTAAGAACATAATAAAGGAATTCGATCTTAAAAAAATCGATCTCATATTAATCGAGAATATAGGCAATTTAGTCTGCCCGGCTGAATTTAACATTGGAGAGGATCTAAAGGTTGCGATGCTTTCTGTCCCTGAAGGCGATGATAAGGCAATAAAGTATCCTCTTATGTTTACGAAGGCAGGCTGTGTTATTATAAACAAATTCGATACGGTTAAATATTTCAACTTCGACACCGATAAAGTAATAAAAGATATAAACAATGTAAATCCAAAGGCAAAAGTTTTCAAGGTTTCATCGCTGAATGGCGATGGGATGGACTCAGTTTCGTCATGGATAGAAAAAAGAGTCATGGAGAAGATAGGTTCATGATTTAGAAAGGAGAGCCTGATATGTTCTATAAAAAGCTGTCATGTTTTATATCCACATTTATTTTTTGCTTTATCATATGGATTGCGCTTACTCTGACATTTAATATCCAGGAACTTTTGGGCGGAATCTTGGTAAGTATCATAACAGCATTATTTTCAAGCAAATTTTTTATACATAACGATGCATTTTATCTTTTCAATCCTAAAAGGCTGTTTTATTTGATAGCATATATATCTGTATTTATAAGAGAACTTGTCAAGGCAAATATAGATGTGGCCAAAAGGGCTTATAATCCCAAATTACCTGTAAATCCCGGAATCGTTAAAGTGAGGACTTGGCTTAAATCAGAATATGGACTTGCCATGCTGTGCAACTCCATAACGTTGACACCGGGGACTATTTCCCTTGATGTTGTCGAAGAGGATGGAAGAAACTATATATATGTGCACTGGATAGATGTTCAGTCAAGAAATCATACGAGGGCGGGAAATATTATCAAGGGTTCTTTAGAATCCGGTATAAGGAGGATTTGGAATTGAGCAATATTCATCTTATTATAACTTCATGCTTTTATGCCGCTCTTTGTCTCATGCTCATATATAGAGTGGCAAAAGGTCCCCATGCGGTGGATAGGGTCGTTGCAGGAGATACGATCGATAGCATAACAGTTGTAATAATGGTTTTGTATGGGGCGATATCAAACAGAGGGATATACTTAGACATTGCTCTTATAGTTTCACTTCTCGGATTTATAAGCACGGTTGCAATATCTAAATACCTGGAGGGAAGATTATGAAAATTTTGCTGACGATTATAATTGATTTGTTTTTCGCAACAGGAGGTTTTTTTGCTCTGGCTGGGGTTATAGGCATAATAAGGATGCCTGATTCATACTGCAGGATGCAGTCGAGCACAAATACGGCAACATTGGGTACCATTTGTGTTCTTATAGGAGTTTCATTATATGGTTTCTTTATATTGAACTCTGTTGCGATAGGGGTCAAGCCGATCGTAATAAGCCTGTTTATTTTGTTTTCGAACCCTGTTGCTTCCCATTCCATAGCTAAAGCCGCAAAGAAATGCGGAGTTTTCATGCTGAACAAATCCAGAGTTGATGAGTATGGGAGGGATAATCCGCAATGACAGGCATTGATGTGTTAAATACTATTATAATTGCAGGAATAGTCATAAGTGCGATTATTACGGCAGTCGTGGAAGATACGCTGTCGTCTATAATATCCATGGGCGCTGTCGGCTCTTTTGTCGCCCTTGAATTTTTGCTGCTGCATGCGCCTGATGTTGCAATAGCAGAGGGTTCGGTAGGTGCGGTGCTGACGCCGATAATTTTCATTATAGCCCTTAGAAAAGTCAAAGGGGGTAATAAGGATTGAAGCGGTTTTTTATCATATTATTCCTTACTATAATTGCAGTCTTATCTTTTTATGTGTGCTATGTGATAAGCAAAATGCCTCCGGCATACGATGGGGTGGCAAAATATATGGTAGATTATACAATAGAGAAAACCCACGCATTAAACTCAGTAACAGCAATAGTATTCGATTTCAGAGGCTATGATACGCTGGGTGAGTCGTTTGTTTTATGTACGGCTGTCACAGGTGTTGCTGTGATACTCAGAAAAGCTGGCAAGGGAGGCTTTGAAAATGAGAAAAAACAGAAAAACTAAAAACATTATTGTAAAATGTGGCAGCGATTTTCTGCTTCCCGTGACGCTCATCATGGGTTTCTATATCATACTTCACGGTCATCTGACGCCAGGCGGAGGCTTTCAGGGAGGAGTTGTTGTAGCGGCAGCGATTGTCCTGATATTTTTAGCATATGGAAACAAGGGAATAAAAAAGACATTTCCTGTGCCAGAATTTTTAAAGGAGACGGAAAATGTGGGATCCTTGATGTATTCATATTTTGCGATGCTGGGGATTTTCATGGGGGCAAACTTTTGCCGCAATACGATATTTAAAATAGGCAGGCCCGGCGAACTATACAGTTCGGGAACTATTTTCTGGATGAACTTCTCCGTAGGACTTAAGGTCATGATGGGAATAGGATTTATGTTAATCGTCATGCTCGCTGTCTTAGATGTCAAAAATGCTGAGCAAGGGGTGAACAAAAATTGATTATAAACTATGCTGGAGCTTTTATAGTCATAATAACCGGGCTTTACATGGTTCTTACAAAGAAGAACCTTATAAAGATCGTTCTAGGGCTATCGATGATAGATAGCGGTACGAATTTGCTTCTTATATCTTTTGGCTACAGAGATAATGCGACGGCACCGATATTCGATACGGCTGCCCAAAAATTGGATCACGCTCCGTTTGTCGATCCTGTACCCCAGGCTTTGACGTTGACATCGATTGTCATAGGCGCATGTGTAACGGCGCTTGCCCTGTCGCTTGTAATAAAGGTATACGAGCACTACGGAACAATAGATGCTGATAAAGTAAGGAGGCTTAACGGATGACTTCGAATTTACCTATTTTAAGTATTATAATACCATTCATAGCTGCGTTTGTTACCGGAATAATAGGAAACAGGATAAAGTGGCTCAGAAATATTCTTGCGGCAGCCTCTGTCGGAACATCTTTTTTATTGATGATTGTCCTGTTTAAACCTGTAATGATTGATGGTAAAATTATTTATTACTGGTTTGGAAACTGGGCGCCGGTCGATAAATGGGCAATAGGAATAGGCCTCGGCGTGGATCAGCTTAGTTTGCTTCTGGGGCTTATAGTTTCGTTTACGACCATGCTTTCCTGTATATATTCTATAAAGTACTTATCGTATGATGACGGCGTTGAAAGATATTATCCCTTATTTCTTCTTTTATCAGGAAGCATGCTGGGATTCGTGCTTACAGGGGACTTCTTTAATATGTATGTAATGCTTGAGATAATGACATTTGCAGCCATATCCCTTGTTTCTTTCAGAACAGAAAAATATCAATCGGTCGAAGCCGCCTTTAAATATATTGTAATTGCTTCGATAGGTTCTTCGCTTATACTTTTAGGAACGATAGTTTTGTATGAGAGGTTCCACACATTGAATATAGCACAAATCGGTGCGAATTTGGCGAATCACAGCTATGATATCATAAGTATTTTTGCCCTTGCGCTACTCTTATCCGGATATGCCGTAAAGGCATTTCTTGTGCCGTGTCATACATGGCCGCCTGATGCGCATATGGCTGCGCCGTCGTCTGTCAGCATGATTTTATCGAGTGTTATGAGCAAAACAGGCGTATATGCCATAATAAGAATAATATATACGATGTATCAGTCTATGAATCTCAGTTCTATGCAGCATCTTATGATTTTCTGGGGAACGATTACGATGGTTGTCGGAATTACCATGGCGATAATTCAGACGGATTTTAAAAGGATGCTGGCGTTTTCTTCAGTATCACAGATAGGTTATATTATAGTCGGGATAGGGCTTGCAACGCCTATTGGCATAACCGGCGGGATATATCATATGATAAACCACGTGGTTTTCAAAAGCCTCTTGTTTTTGAGCGCAGGTGCTGTTTATTACAAGACTCATACGACTAACATGGACGAACTCGGGGGTCTGGCAAAAAAAATGCCTTATACGACGGTGATGTTTATAGTTGGTATGCTGTCTATAGGAGGAATACCGCCGTTCAACGGTTTCGTAAGCAAATGGCTTCTGTATAAGGCGACATTTGAAGACGGATATGCGATTGTAACCATAATCGCCGTGCTGTGCAGCGTTTTGTCCCTTGCGGCACTTTTAAAAGCCATGCAATCGATATTCTTCGGAAAGATGCCGGAAAGGTTTCAAAATGTCAAAGAAGTACCTAAAACCATGCTCATTCCAATGGGCATCCTTTCGGTAACATCGCTTGTGGAAGGCCTGTTCCCACAATTGGTCGATAAATTTATTACAAGGCCTGTCACATCTGCCATACTGAATCCGGGAAAATATATAGATTCGATACTGGGAAAGGGTTATTTTGAAGAAATCGCGAAAACAGACGTTCAAGTGCAGAAGCTCACATATGAGATCGCCGGCTATAATCCCCTTGGGTGGCTGCTGATTTTCGGAATCGCTCTTTTAGGATTTTTAATATTTGCAGTTTTTATGTATTCGGACAATAAAACTGCTCGGACTGAAACTTTAAAAGAAACCGCTCCATCTTCGGAAGAAACATCAAAATACGATATATATACAGGAGGAGAAAATATCGATCCTGTAACTATAGGTGGTTCAGATCTCTTCTGGGGTTTAAAATATGATTTGAGAAAATATTTTGCTTTTATAAAAAATGCCCACAGTGGGGTTGTAAACGATTATTCTCTGTGGGTGGTAGGTACGCTTGTCGTATTATCGGTGTATCTGCTGTTTGTCCTTTAATTATTAGGGAAGGAAGGTAATGAGGCATGATTAGTATTCTTAAGGGTCTGTTTTATGCTCTTGTTTTCCCGGGCTTTTTATTTTGTACAACCATAGGGCTTTTACTTCTCGGAATAGACAGAAAATTAGTTGCCCGCATGCAAAACAGAATAGGACCTCCCGTTATTCAGCCCTTTTATGATTTTTTCAAGCTTGCGGCAAAGGAGAGGATAATACCGTCTACAGCTTCAAGAAAAATTTTCATAGTGGCGCCTATCATAGGACTTTTAAGCATAATCACAATTTCTCTTTTTATTCCTATAAACCAGATTAAAACTATATTCAACAATTATGCGGATTTGGTTGTCATAATATATTTACTGTCAATACCGGCACTGTCGATTGTAATAGGAGGTGCATCATCGGGATCGCCTTTTGCTGGGGTCGGTATTTCAAGAGAGGTAGTTTTAATGCTTGCATATGAGCTTCCGCTTATAATAATTGTGCTGGCAGTTGGGTGGAAGATAGGGGTTAAGGCAGGTACGGGCGTCACATTTTCTCTGGCGAACATAGTGAATTATCAGGTTAAAAATGGACCGTCTATATCCATCTTAAGCCTTGTTCCCGCAGCGATTGCATTTTTGATGATAATACCATGTGAGGTGGGGACGACTCCCTTTGATATAGCCGAGGCCGAAACGGAGATATGTGAAGGCCCTTTTGTTGAGTATGGCGGCTTGAATTTAGGATTATATAAATTAATGCAGGGCATAAAGATATTTGTGATGATAAGCCTGTTTATCGCCCTTTTTGCAAGCGGAATCATTCCCGCATCGATAACAGGTGTACCCTTTATAAATTCGTTAATTGCCATAGCATGGCATTTGATATTTGTCGTTATTTTATTATTTTTAGTTATATCACTGGTGAGGACGATAACTGCCAGAATAAAAATCGAACAGGCCTTTAAGTTTTTTTGGACGTATCCGACTATATTTTCGCTGATAAGCCTGATACTTGTTTGGGCAGGACTATAGAACAATGGAGGTAAAAAGATGTTTGATAAAATAGTTGAAGAGAGCAAAATAAAGTCTCCATGGTTGTTTCACTTGAATATGGGGTCTTGCAATGGCTGCGATATTGAGTTTGTCGCACTTTTGACTCCAAGGTATGATGTGGAAAGGTTTGGGATTAAGCTTACAGGGTCTCCAAGGCATGCGGATATAGTTGTAGTATCCGGCCCCCTTACATCACAGGTTAAAGACAGGGTGCTCAAAGTCATATCACAGGTACCGGAGCCTAAGGTGATCGTATCACTTGGTTCCTGCCCCATGTCCGGAAATGTTTTTAAGGGAAGTTATTCCGTCGAAGCTCCGGTTGATCGCTTCTTTCATGTCGATGTATCCGTCGCGGGGTGTCCTCCAAAGCCTGAAGCGATGATAGATGGCATTTTAAAAGCCGTTGAAATATTAAAAGAAAAAAGGGGGATAAAATAAATGGGATTTCCCTTTATAAAGTATGCAATAAAAAATTTGTTTTCAAAACCTTCTACGGAGAGGTATCCATATATAAAAAAGGAAACTCCAAAAGAATACAGGGGAAAGATAAAATATTATCCTGATAGGTGCATTGCATGCGGATTATGTATAAGGGTCTGCTCACCTGCGGCAATCACTATGATAAAGGGTGAAAAAGGCGAGGAGGGCCAGAAAATCACCATGCAATTCAACTTGAATTCGTGTACATTTTGTAAAATGTGTGCCGATTTCTGTCCCAGAAAATCGATAGAGCTTACAAATGAATATTCCATGGTAGCTACAGATAAAAACGAGCTTATCGTATCGGGAAGTTTTATAAAAAAGAATCCGCCAAAGAAAAATATAAATAAAACCGGCGGTGTTCAGGCCGTTTGAACTTCGATTTCGCCAAACCTCAGGTTTGCAAGTTACAAAGCGCTGTTGAAAAATCAGCGCTTTTTTATATGGACACATAGAAATTACAGGCGAAAAAAATTAAAATAATATTCTTCAAATATAATACATACGCTCTAAAATTACACTATTTTTATATGTAAAATTTTTAATCTCTGAATAATATATATTAAGGTATAGAAAAGAGGTGCTTATATGACAAAAGAATTTGAATTATCATACAGGAGATTGTTAAGCATTGACAACGGTTATAAAAGAGTGTTGAAGTTTAAGACGACCGAAGATATAGAAGGAAGTGATCAGCTGGTAGGCCAGGAAAGCGCTGAAAGGGCCATGAAATTTGGAATAAGTATAAAAGAAAAGGGATACAACATTTATATATCCGGGGAAAGTGGAAGCAGTAAGACGCGGTATGCAAAAATGATTTTAAAAGAAGCGGCCAAATACTGCCGGCCTGCGGACGATTGGTGTTATGTATATAATTTTGATAATAAATATGAGCCCGTAGCATTAAGGTTCAAGAATGGTTACGGAAAGATGTTTAAGGAAGATATGGAGCACCTTTTGAAAGATGCTGTAAAAAAAATCCCCGATGTATTCGAAAGTGAAGAATATGAGAGGCAAAAGGCATTGATACTTGAAGGTTATAATAAAATCAAAAGTCAGCTTGTTGAAAAGCTCAATGAAATCGCAGAGAGCAACAATCTTTCATTCAGGGTGACAAGCACCGGATTTGCATTTGTCCCTCTTAAAGGCGGTAAGCCTGTAAATGAAAGGGAATATGACGATATGGATATTTCCGAGAAGGAAAAAATACTGAAAAATATTTCCGAAGTTAGGACTAAATCCATAGATATACTGAAAAAATTAAAAACATTAGAAAGAAAAACCGATGAAAACGTAAAAAAGCTTGACAGCGATATAGGAAGATACATTATTGAAAATATAACGGCGAATTTTACGGGAAAGTACAATTCTGATGAAGAGATATTAAATTATATTGAATCGGTAAAGAAGGATATGCTTGACAATTTGAGTGTTTTTATAAATTCTGAGGATGGGAGCTCTTCGGATAAGGATGCTTCCGAGCTTTTCTTAAAATACGGCATCAATCTCATAGTAGATAACAGCGATACAAAGTGTGCGCCAGTAATATTCGAGGCAAATCCTACTTATAATAATCTGATCGGAAGTATTGAATATGAAAGCAGGTCTGGGACATTAGCTACAAATTTTATGATGATAAGGCCTGGCTCCATCTTAAAAGCAAATGGAGGATATCTTATTATCGAAGTTGAGGATTTACTGAATAATTATCAGGCATTATCAGGAGTAAAAAGAGTTTTAAATACGGGTGAAATAGCGATTGAGGGTCTGAGAAGCCAGCTCGACCTTATAACCATCACAACTATGAAACCGCAACCTATACCTGTCGATGTAAAAATAATACTGATAGGAAGCGAATACCTCTACCAGCTTTTATACGAATATGGTAACGATTTTAAAAATTTATTTAAAATAAAGGTTGCTTTCGATACCGAAATGGAAAAAAATGAAACCAATATATATAAAGTCGCTCAATTCATAAGCAATTATTGTTCTCAAAATAAAAAGAAACATCTTGAAAATGGAGCTGTCACCGCTGTAATCGATTATAGCTCAAGAATCGCAGGAAGCAGCAGGAAAATATCGACTTGTTTTGAAAAAATAGTAGATATAATAAACGAGGCTGATATCTGGGCGAGTATTTCAAAGAACAGATATATAAGAAACTCAGATATAAAAAAGGCGGTAGAGGAAAAAAATAAAAGAGACAGCCTGATTGAAGAGAAAATGCTATCACAGTATAGCGATAAAAAAATCATAATAGATATAAATGGGAAGGCTGTAGGCCAGGTAAACGGATTATCCGTAATTGAAATAGGAGGCTATTCTTTCGGCAAGCCTTACCGTATCACTGCGTCCACTTATACCGGCAAAAGTGGGATTATAAATATTGAACGCGAAGTCAAGATGAGTGGAAATATTCATAACAAGGGCGTAATGATAATCTCGGGATATATCGGCAGCGAATATGCAAGAAATATCCCATTGTCTCTAACCGCGCACATTTGCTTTGAACAACTTTATGGATTTATCGATGGAGACAGCGCTTCGGTTGCTGAATTGTATGCGATACTGTCGAGCATCTCAAGGATACCGCTTAAGCAAAGCATAGCCGTTACCGGTTCACTGAATCAAATGGGTCAAGTTCAGCCGGTGGGCGGTATAAATGAGAAAATAGAGGGCTTTTATAAAGTTTGCCTGATGGAAGGATTAAACGGCAATCAGGGTGTCATAATCCCCTATCAGAACATTGATGACATAATTCTTGATGATCGTGTTTTAAATGATATTAAAAATGGTTTATTTCATATATATGCGATAAAAGATGTAAAGGACGGAATAGAGATTATGGCAGGAGTGCCCGCAGGTGAAAGAAGAAGTAGCGGAGAATTTGAAAGGGGGACTTTTAATTTTTATGTAGATAAAGGGTTAAGGGATTTCATAAGAAATTTCAACTCTCCTGATTTATAAAGGATGTATATTTTATTATTATTTCAATCACTGGGTTCACAGTCCAGACTCTGTAAACTTGTTCAGGGCAGAATCAAAACTCGTTTGGGCAAAAGTCTGATTCTGCTTATCCTGAACTTAAACTCAGCACCGATCTAAAGCCTTTCCACGATGCTTTTTTATAATATTCCTCAAATGATTTTGATGCGCCAGCTTACAAATTTTCAACAATTAAGTCCGGCATGGCATGACCTAAACATTGAATCTAAAATAAACGACATCTCCGTCCTGCATTACATAATCTTTGCCTTCAGAGCGTACAAGACCTTTTTCTTTTGCAGCCGCTTCACTTCCAGTTTTAGCCAGCAAATCATATGGTATGACCTCGGCTCTTATAAAGCCTCTTTCCATGTCTGAATGAACTTTTCCGGCAGCCTGCGGAGCTTTTGTCCCTTTAACGACTGTCCAAGCTCTAACTTCGTCGGACCCTCCCGTTAAAAAGCTGATTAAACCGAGAAGCTTATAGCTCTCTTTTATAAGTTTATCAAGTCCGGACTCTTCCAAGCCATATCCTGAAAGAAACTCTTTCTTTTCATCTTCGTCGAGTGCGGCTATCTCTTCTTCAATCTTTGCACAGATGACTATGGATCCGGATTTTTCCTTTTGTGCGTATTCGCGTACTTTTTTTACATATTCATTTTCATCAACATTGGAAGATAAATCATCTTCAGAAATATTGCATACGTAAAGAACCGGTTTTGAAGTTAATAAGAACAGCTCTTTTACAAATGGCTGCTCATCCTCGGTGAACTGAACACTTCTGGCTGGAAGGCCGCTTTCAAGGGCTTTTTTTATTCTTTCCAGTATATCGAGTTCATTGTATAATTTTTTTTCACCGGCCCGGTATACTCTTTTAGTTTTTTCGAGCCTTTTATCTATAATTTCAAGGTCTGAAAAAATCAACTCGAGATTGACTATTTCTATATCCCTTACAGGATCTATATTCCCCTCGACGTGGACGACATCATCATCTTTAAAGCATCTGACTACGTGTACGACAGCATCAACTTCTCTTATGTGCGAAAGAAATTTATTTCCTAATCCCTCTCCCTTACTGGCCCCCTTGACGAGCCCGGCGATATCTACAAATTCAATGGAAGTTGGGGTTGTTTTTTTTGGTTTGTACATGTCTGTAAGTACATCTAATCTTTTATCGGGCACAGCCACTACGCCGACATTAGGTTCTATGGTACAAAAAGGATAATTTGCAGCTTCTGCCCCGGCTTTAGTAATCGCATTAAAAAGAGTGCTCTTGCCCACGTTAGGCAATCCTACGATTCCAAGTTTCATTATAATACCACTTCCTGCAGTCAAATTTATATAAATTATACATTAATAAATACAGTATTTCAAGTTAAGCGGCTCAAAGTGGATGCATATATATTACTCGAATAATCTGCATACACGAGCTTTGGCATTGAAATAGATATAAATATTGACCATAAATAGCATATTACGATATTTATGGTAATATATGTTGACAAATTATACAATGTATTATAGTATTATGACATACACTGCTTTTCACCACTTTTTATTTATGTGTTTAAATATTTTGTATTTACGCCACATAAATTTTCATGGATTGTTCTCATTATTTGTAAATTGGATTTTTAAAATGAAATAATTAGCCGATAATTCTACTATAAGGTTTATCAATCAAATTTTGAGAATGTATTTTCATTATTTTTTACGGTGGTGATAAAATGTTATTGCGCGATATAGAGAGTCTTAAAGAAAGATTGTATGCAGCAATGGATAACAATAACAACAGTGAAGTCTATGCGATTAGTTTAAAGCTTGATTTGCTTATAGTAAAATATTATAAAGAGAGTGCGAATGTAAAGGGTTCGAATATAAATGTTGCCATAAGGCCTTAAATGTAAAATGGCAGGTATAAATGATTGAGTTCATATATTGAACTCTTTTTTTATGCCCGTAAACGTTAAATATGGTTCCCTGCATGAATTGGACATGCCTCTCCAAACAGTCAATATAAAATAAGAACCCGTCCAAATACATATTTTTTTATTTTAAAAAGTAGAAGGAATTTAGCCTTTCGTATAGAATAAAAATAGAAAGTGGTTATAAGTGGTGTAAAGTGGAGAACAATCCCTAGGAGGAAAAGATGTTCATAGGCGAGTACCAGCATTCTATTGATAGCAAAAATAGAATAATAGTACCATCAAAATTCAGGGATGAATTAGGGGAAAAATTCGTCATAACAAAAGGACTGGATAGTTGTTTGTATGCATATCCTATGGGTGAATGGGCAAACTTGGAGCAGAAACTGAAAGCTTTGCCGCTTACAAGCAAAGATGCAAGAGCCTTTGTAAGATTTATTTTTTCCGGGGCAAGTGATTGTGAACTCGATAAGCAGGGCAGGTTTGTAATTCCTGCTAACCTTTTGGAATATGCGAATATAAAAAAGGATGTCGTAACTATCGGTGTGGCAACAAGATTTGAGATATGGAGCAGGGAAAATTGGGAACAATACAATAATTCAAATATCGATTTTGATGAGATTGCCGATAAAATGTCACAGCTTGGAATATAGTAAGGGATGATTATCATGGAGTTTTTACATGTACCTGTGATGCTGAGAGAGACAATAGACAATTTAGTATGGAAACCTGATGGCATATATGTAGATGGAACTATCGGAGGTGCCGGTCATTCTATTGAAATATTGAAAAGACTGAACGATAAGGGCAGGTTAATAGGCATAGACCGTGACATAAACGCTATAAACGCGTCATATGGCAGATTAAACGAATATAAAGACAGAGTGATTTTAGTACACAGCAAGTTTAGCAATATTAAAAATGTGCTTAAAGATAATGGCGTCGATAAGGTCGATGGGGTATTGCTGGATCTCGGTGTATCTTCACCTCAGCTGGATGATGCCAAAAGGGGCTTCAGTTATATGAATAATGCGCCTTTGGATATGAGGATGGATAGCGATTCGTCAATTACAGCAGGATTTATCGTCAATAACTATACCAAGGAGCAGCTTAAGGATATCATTACAAATTACGGGGAAGAAAGATGGGCTTCAAGGATTTCAGAATTTATAGTAAATGAAAGGGAAAAACATCCGATAACAACTACTTTTGAACTCGTGGATATAATAAAAAAAGCCATACCTTCTTCGGCAAGGAGAAGAGGCCCTCATCCGGCGAAAAGGACATTTCAGGCAATAAGAATAGCAGTAAACGGGGAATTGGATGAAATAAGTAATGCGATACCGGATATTATCGACGTTTTAAATAAAGATGGAAGATTATGCATTATTACATTTCATTCACTGGAAGACAGAATAGTAAAAAACTCTTTTAAGAAATACGAGAATCCATGTACATGTCCTCCTGATTTTCCTGTTTGCGTATGCAATAAAAAGCCTGTTATCAAAGTGATTACTAAAAAGCCGATTACACCGGGCGAGACAGAATTGAATGAGAACCCGAGAGCCAGAAGTGCAAAACTAAGAGTTGCTCAAAAGCTGTGAATTGTTCTAAATTTTTAAAGGGGTGAATAAATTTGATAGTAGTTAAAAAAGCGGATAACAGTTTTGAATATCCCGTATACGGGAATAATGCTTATAAATATAAAAGGTATGATCCAGAAGAGAAAAAGCAAAGGAAAATAAACAAAAATAGTGCCGGTCAATTGAAAAGGAAACTGAAATCACTATTTGTTGTTATTTTGTTATTTGCCGCAGGAATGCTCATAGTTGGAAGATATGCGATGATTTTAAGCTTGAATAATGAATGCAACGAATTGAAATCCGAGTTGGATTCCAAGCAGAAAATCAATGAAGAATTATCGATAGAATTGATGGAGCATTCTGATATAACACAAATAGAAAAATATGCGACTTCAAAACTCAATATGATTCGCCCCGATGGTTCAAATATCGTACATATACAAATTGCTGATGCGGGTAAGAATGCCAAGGATAATAAAACTAGCAACTCAACTAAAGGGGTGAGCTTTCTTGAAAGGTTTATCGGTATGTTCAATTAGTCTTTTAAAGGAGGCAAGATTTTGGGAGGGATCAATAATTCAAATATTAACCTGACTGTAAGGAAAAGGTTGGTATTGCTTTTTATAATAATATTTTTTATTATGTTTGCACTGATCGTGAGGCTCGGATGGATACAATTAGTACGCGGGCGCGAACTTTATAACCTTGCCAATGAGCAGTGGACAAATGACGTCAAAATAGATGCCAAGAGAGGAAAGATACTCGATAGAAACGGTGCGGAACTTGCGGTAAGCGCAAGTTGCGAACGTGTCGACGTCTTTATGAAGGATGTTTTAAATGCAGAAAAGGAAAATAAAGACATAAAACAGCAGATAGCGAGCAAACTTTCAGAAATACTTGGAGACAAAGAGGAGGATTTGCTAAAACTTCTCAATAAAAAATTGTCCAATGGAAATCCCATTAATAGTGTCACTATAAAAAGGAGAATAGATGACAGCCAGGCAAAGAAGATAAGAGAGCTGGATCTTCCCGGTATTGTGATATCGGATGACTCAAAGCGATATTATCCCAACGGCAACCTTCTTTCACAGGTGCTCGGATTTACGAATATAGACGGGGATGGACAGGAAGGCGTTGAACTCAAATATGATAAGGAACTCAAAGGCACACCCGGCAGAATCATAATGGAGGCGGATTTGTACAGAAGGCAGCTTCCCTATAATATATCGAAATATATAGATCCTATTGATGGTAAAGATATCCAACTTACTATAGATGAAAGTGTGCAGCTATATGTAGAAAAAGCCATAGAAGATGCTTTGGTTGTCAATAAGGCAAAAGCTGTCACGGCTATTGTAATGGACCCGTCTACAGGAGATATACTTGCGATGGCGAGCAAGCCGGATTTTAATCCGAACGACCCCAGGAATATGGGAAATCTTACAGATTTTAAAGAGGTTCAAAAGCTATGGAACAACAGGGCTGTGACATTTACATACGAACCTGGGTCCATATTCAAAGTGGTTACGGCAACCGCAGCATTAAGCGAGGGAAAAGTAAGCGACAACGATAGGTTTGTATGTAACGGAAGCAAAACTGTTGCAGGTACGACGATGCACTGCTGGAAATATGGAGGCCATGGAGTTCAGACTTTTGCCCAGATAATACAGAATTCCTGCAATGTAGGTTTCATGATCCTTGGGGAAAGGCTGGGGAAAGATTTATTATATAAATATATCGATGCATATGGCTTTGGTGCGAAAACAGGAATAGATGTGAATTTTGAAGAAACGGGAATCAAGATGCCCATTAAAAAAGTAGGGCCTGTTGAACTTGCAAATATAGCTTTCGGACAGGGAATAGTCGTTACTCCGATTCAGATGGTATCGACATATGCGGCCATAGCCAATAACGGCAAAATGGTTAAACCACGTCTCGTGAAGAGCATTGTTACAACCGACAAAGATGGAAACATTACCGATAAAAAAGATGTGAAACAGGTTGTAGAAAAACAAGTAATAAGCGAAGATGTCGCAAAAAAAATGAGGGGATACCTTGAGTCGGTAATCAGCATAGGTGGAGGCCATAAAGCATATGTTGAGGGATACAGAATAGGGGGCAAAACCGGTACGGCGCAGAAAGCCATGAACGGATCTTATGTACATGGGAAGTATGTGGCATCATTTGTAGGCATAGCACCTATCGATAACCCTAAGTTTGTCGTTTATGTATCAATAGATGAGCCTGATCCTTCAAAGTATTATGCCGGCCAGATAGTTGCACCTGTGGCAGGACAGATTTTTAAGGATTTATTTATAAGTTTGAATATACCTCCTGATAATAGTGCAAAATCATCAATAGATGTAATAGTTCCCAATGTATCGGGATTATCAAAGAGTCAGGCAATAAACAAACTTAAGAGCGATGGTTTCACAGTTGAAGCAAAAGGCGAGGGAAATGTAGTCTCGGATATGCTGCCAAGGCCTGGAATGTCAGTGAAGGCAGGCTCCAAAATAATACTTTACATGGGAAGTAGCGGGAATTATAATGATAAAGTGGTTGTGCCGGACTTAACAGGGAAAGATGATAAAGAGGCATCCGATATTTTAAAATCCGTAGGATTGAAAATCAAACCCAATGGTGAGGGAATGGTTACGGATCAAAAACCGGAGCCCGGTCAGGAAGTAAAAAAGGGAACAACCATAGATGTTGATTTTGAAATGTATTTAGATTAATTCTAGCGATGGGATATGAGACTTTATTCCATCGCTAAAGCTTTAAGGCGGGAGATATTTTGCAACTTCAATTCGCAATTTGAAATCAGTCATAAATAAGCTCATATTACGAATCGAAGATTTTACAAAAGCCGTCAATATGAAATTTTTAATTTATGGAGGAAAAAATGAATCTATCTGAATTGATTGCTGATTTAAATAATGCCAAGGTAAGAGGTCCCATTGATATCGATATAACGGGCATCGCTTACGATTCAAGGCAGGTTGAGATGGGTAATATTTTTGTATGCATTTGCGGATTTAAAACCGATGGACACAAATATATCCAGGATGCTGTAAAAAAAGGTGCAGCCGCGGTACTAGTCCAAAATGATATACCATATCATGAAGGAATAACATTTGTAAAGGTCGATGATACAAGGAAGGCACTTGCCATAATATCCGCCGCATATTTCTGCTACCCTTCCAAAAAGTTGAAACTTATTGGCGTGACAGGTACGAATGGCAAGACGACGACCACATATATGATAAAATCGATACTGGAGCAGCAGGGTTATAAAGTTGGACTTATAGGAACCATTTCAAATATAATAGGCGATAAAAAAATTGAATCCAAGAGGACGACGCCTGAATCATATGACCTTCAAAAAATGTTTTATAAGATGGCTGGTTTACACACCGACTATTGTGTGATGGAAGTATCTTCACATTCATTAGCACTGGAGAGGGTATACGGATGCTTTTTTAATGTAGGGATATTTACAAATTTAACAAGGGATCATCTGGATTTCCATAAAACATTTGAAAACTATCTGAATGCCAAGGTAAAGCTTTTTAACCAATCAAAGATTGCCGCTGTTAATATTGATGACAACTACAGCGATGATGTAATTAAAAAAATAAAAATACCTGTAGCCAGTTATTCTGTGAATAATAAGGCTGATGTGACGGCGTGCGATATTGAGATCACATCGACGTTTTCAATTTTCAAAATAAATTATAAGGAAGAGAGCATAAAAGTCAATTTGCCTCTACCTGGGAGGTTCAATGTCTACAACGCCCTGGCGGCAGCATCTGCCTGCATATATGAAGGCGTTCCATTAAGCACGATAAAAAAGGGGCTCGAAAGCATTAAGGGAATACCAGGAAGATCCGAAGTAATAAAAAGTGATAAGGGTTTTACAGTTATAATCGATTATGCGCATACACCTGACGGACTTTTGAATATATTAAATACTGTAAAAGAATATGTAAAAGGGCATATCATCACTGTGTTCGGATGCGGAGGAGACAGGGATAAAACCAAAAGGCCGATTATGGGCGAGATCGCAGGCAGGCTTTCGGATTTTTGCATGGTGACTTCAGACAATCCAAGATCCGAAGACCCAGATGCCATAATAGATGACATTTTGCCGGGAATAAAAAAGGCAACGCATGATTATAAGGTGATCGCAGACAGAAAAGAAGCGATAAAAGAGGCAATAGGGCTTGCTAAAGCAGATGATGTCGTAGTGATAGCAGGCAAGGGACATGAGACGTATCAGATTCTTAAGGATAAAACGATACACTTTGATGAAAGAGAGATTGTAAGAGATATTTTAAAATCAGCTAACTAGGAAGGATTATAAATGAACAGAATTATTTATTCGATATTAATAAGCGCATTTGCCGGGTTGATTCTTGGCCCGGTGATAATACCTATTTTGAAAGTACTGAAGTTCGGGCAGAACATAAGAGAAGATGGTCCGAGATCACATTTGAAAAAGTCCGGAACACCCACGATGGGCGGGATTTTAATAATATTGACTATAATATTATCCACGATAATCGTAAATGGAAAATTCGACAGCATATATGCAATAGCCATGATAACCACACTGGGGTACGGGCTTATAGGTCTTCTTGACGACAGCATAGGAATAATCAAAAAAAGATCCCTTGGACTAAGGCCGTATCAAAAAATAATAAGCCAGTTTATTTTTGCTGTTATACTCGCATATTATGCATATAATAACCCTTTGATAGGAAGCAAACTTTTGGTACCGTTTACCGGAAACTATATCGATTTGGGAATGTGGTACATGCCGTTTACGGTATTTGTAATAATAGGAACTACAAACAGCGTCAACCTTACAGACGGACTTGACGGTTTGGCGTCATCGGTTACAATGGTCGTACTATTATTTTTTGTTTTTGTATGTCTGTCGCTTAATAAGGATGAACTTGCGGTTTTAGCTGCCGCAGGAGCAGGAGGGTGCCTTGGATTTTTAAGGTATAATTCCTATCCAGCCCAGGTATTTATGGGCGATACCGGATCTTTGGCATTAGGAGGCTTGATAGCTGCGCTTTCCGTATTAACCGGATTGACGCTATATCTGCCTATAGCCGGAATAATATATGTCGTAGAGGCGCTTTCAGTAATATTACAGGTAGCTTCATACAAACTAACCGGCAAAAGAATTTTTAAAATGAGTCCCCTGCACCATCACTTTGAACTTTCAGGATGGAATGAAAGCAAGATTGTATCGGTTTTTGGAATAGTTACGGTGTTGTTCTGCTTGGTAGGATTATTAGGGCTTTTATAACATATTATTTATTGATTGCAAACATATTTTTAGGAGGACGGTTAATTGACCAAAAAAAGAGGGTCTTGTGATTTTGTACTTATGATAACGGTTTTGATACTGCTGTGCATAGGACTTGTTATGGTATTCAGCGCAAGTTCCGTTGCCGATTTTACTTATCAGCATGATGCCTATTTTACTTTGAAAAGGCAGCTTGCATGGGCGGGAATAGGCTTTATAGGAATGATTTTCACGATGAACTATGATTATCATAAGCTCAAGAGATTTGCTAAACCCCTTCTTTTGTTATCCATAATATTGTTGATCATAGTATTGTTTATGCCGGAAAAAAACCATGCACGCAGGTGGATAGGCATGGGAGGAGATTCTCTGGGTTTCCAGCCTTCCGAAATTGCCAAGTTTTCCGTCATATTATATTTAGCCGGCAGTATGAGTAAAAAAAAAGGCAAAATAAAATCTTTCACATATGGTATTCTTCCGTATATCATAGTCGGGGGAATAGTATTTGGACTCATACTTATAGAGCCCAACCTGAGCGTTGCGGGCTCAGTACTTATTGTGGTGTTTTTAATGCTGATAGTGGCAGGCGCGAGGGGATCCCATTTAGCTATGCTTGCTCTTGCAGGAGGCGCTGCTGCTGTCTTGTTCACGGTAACTGAACCATATAGGCTCAAAAGGCTCACTGCTTTTCTGGATCCATGGAAAGATCCGATGGATACGGGATACCAGGCGATACAATCTTTATTTGCTCTTGGCTCCGGGGGCTTGACAGGTGCAGGGCTTGGAAAATCGCATCAGAAATTTTTCTATATACCCGAGCCGCAAAACGATTTTATATTTTCAATAATCGGAGAGGAATTGGGCTTTTTAGGGACGACGGCTGTCATAATTTTATTCTTGGTATTGACATGGAGGGGCATAAAGATTGCCCTGAATGCAGTCGATACGTTCGGATGCCTTTTAGCTGCGGGCATAATATCGTTGATTGCAGTACAGGCGATAATTAATATAGCGGTTGCCACATCTTCGATGCCTATAACAGGGATACCTCTTCCGTTTATAAGTGCCGGAGGTTCATCTCTGATATTTATGATGGCTGCGGTAGGCGTTTTGCTTAACATATCGAGATATGGAAGGTCTAATAAGATATAAAATAAAAATATTATGGTAACTTGTAGTACAAGGGAATGGATTTTAGCTTGGCATATGGAATACTGCAAGGAACACTCGCATAAATGGCTGCATAATATAATATGTAATATATCCTAATGCAATTGCGGCTTTCGGGGGTGTTATCTTGGGTAAATATATTATAAATGGCGGAAGAAGGCTCCAGGGTCAATTAAGAGTAAGCGGAGCAAAGAATTCTGTTCTTCCCATCTTTGCAGCTACGATTTTAAGCGGCAGGGAAAGTGTTATATATAATTGTCCTGTTTTAAAAGATGCCGAAATAATGATTGAAATATTAAGATCCTTGGGTTGTAAAGTAAAGAGAGAGGGTAAAGTAGTTACGGTAGATTCATCGGGTGATATGGGCTATAAAGTGCCTGATGAACTGGTTCGAAAGACACGCTCATCCATTGTCTTGCTGGGAGCGCTCGTATCAAGAGTAAAAAAAGCAATAATTTGTTTTCCCGGAGGCTGTGATATTGGACCAAGGCCTATAGATCTGCATTTAAAAGGCCTTGAAAAATTAGGCGTAAGAGTGGAGGAGCATAACGGCTATATCTACTGTGAAGCAGACGAAATCAAGGGTTCTAAAATACATTTGGATTATCCAAGTGTGGGCGCTACTGAAAATATATTGCTTGCAGCGGTGTATGCAAAAGGTACAACCATAATAGCAAATGCCGCCAAAGAGCCGGAAATAGTCGATCTTCAAAATTTTTTAAATAAGATTGGAGCTAATATAGAGGGTGCTGGAACCGATAATATAATAATTGAGGGCGTAAAACATTTAACAAGCGGTGAACACACTATAATACCTGATAGAATAGTCGCCGGGACATACTTGATTGCAGCGGCGGCAACCGGCGGAAGCGTTAATCTTGTTGATGTTAATATTGAACATATACGTCCCATTATATTTAAATTAAAAGAAAGCGGCTGTACATTCAAGACTTATGGCAACATGGCATATATGGTGGCGCCTGAGCGCGTTAAGGCATTAGATATAGTAAGGACATTGCCTTATCCAGGATTTCCTACGGACATACAGGCACCTTTGATGTCGCTTTTATCTATTGCCGATGGAACATCCATGATAATCGAGACGGTATTTGAAAACAGGTTTAAACATGTTGATGACCTCGTATCCATGGGTGCGGATATCAGAGTTGATGGTAGAATAGCAGTCGTAAAGGGCAAGAGGAATCTTACAGGGACGGAAGTTTCGGCAAAAGATTTAAGAGGCGGAGCGGCTCTCGTTATCGCCGGATTATGTGCAGAAGGCAGGACAATTGTCGATAATACGGAACATATAGACAGAGGCTACGAAAACTTAAATTTATCTTTGCTGCAATTGGGAGCAGATATAACAAAAGAATAGGCAGCTTTTGCTGCCGTTTTTACAATATATGATTTTGGACAACCCATTGACTGGAGTGATTTTTATAACATATACAGATATACAAAAACGCATAAGAAAAAGAAAACTCAGATTCAAGATAATTTTAATCATCATGCTTATCTCTGCTGCCGTCGTTTTTTTGTTTGAAAAGCCGGTACTAAAGGTTGCCGATATTTCTGTCAGCGGGAATAATACAATTGAAGCAAAAAGAATCGTCGACTTATCGGGCATCAAAATAGGGGACAACCTATTGAGGATGAATACTTACGCGATTAAAAAAAATATATTGAGGAATTCTTATATCTCTGACTGTAAAATAAAACGAAATCTCTTGGGTAGCGTGAGAATAATGGTAGAAGAGAGAAAAAGCGTTTGCATAGTTAAATTCGAAAATAAATATTTGATACTGGACAGAAATGGGGTAGTGATGGATATAATCGATAGAAATAATAATATAAAACTACCCATGCTGACGGGTCTTGGCATAAAGAGCATAGAAAAAAATAAAGTTATCGATATAAACGATGAAAGGCAATTAGATACATTAAAAATAATATTTGACAGTATTACAAGGTACAATTTATCTGGTATAATTAATGAAGTGGATATTAAAAATTTGCTTTCTATTTATATTAAAACAAATTATAACGTTGATGTTTTAATCGGCACCACTGAAAATATTGATAACAAACTTTATCAGGCGAGGACTATAATAGAAAAGGATTTAAAGGGAAAGGGCCTAAAGGGCACACTTGATGTAAGCTTCGATGGAAATCCTGTTTTTAAGCCTGATTAGTTTAGGAGGAATTAGATATGAAATATTTAAAGGCGCAGTTATGTATTGCTCTTGTATGCATTATACTTGGACTGATGTTGGCGTATCAATTTCAAAATGCCAAAAACATAGCCAGTTTTTATAAAAACAGCCAGGTTGATGAACTTCAGGGGAAGTTGGAAGATATGCAGAAGCAAAAGGATTCACTTGAAAAAGAAGTGGCAAGCCTTGAAGGAAAAGTCGAACAATATGAAAAGAATGCAGGCACGGCAAATGGCATGGCAAAACAGATGAAGGATGAACTCGATAATATAAGAACAGTCGCAGGGCTTACAAATGTCGAAGGACCCGGAGTGGATATTAAGTTATCGCCGATTAATTCGAATCTAAATAGTGAAAACAGTATTCCTGCATCGATAAACAGTTCAGATATATCTGCAGTCATAAACGAGCTGAATGCATGCGGTGCTGAAGCTATTTCCATAAATGGGCAGAGGATAATAGGCGCCTCATTTATAAGGGACGTAGGATCAAATATTTCGATAAACGGGCAAAAATGGTCCGGCCTTCAGGATTTTGAAATAAAGGCCATAGGCGATCCTACAGCTTTGGAGACGGGTTTAAATATTGCGGCCGGAGTAAAGGAAGGACTTGAAACAGCAGGCATAAATGTAAAGATACAAAAGTCCAATAAAATTAAAATATTAAAATATAACGGCATAATAGAAATGAAATATGCTATAAATGCAAAAGAGGGTGAGTAAATGATACCTGTAATCGGACTTCTTATAGGATTAATATTGGGAATTTTTTTACCTCTTAATTTACAAAATTATTCTTCATATATGTCTGTTGCCATATTAGCTTGTTTAGATTCTGTCTTCGGGGGAATAAGAGCAAGTATTGAAAATAAATTTGATACGGATATATTTATGTCGGGTTTTTTTGGGAATGCAATACTTGCAGCAGGATTGACTTACCTAGGCGATAGGTTAAATGTTCCTATTTTCCTTGCTGCTGTTATAGTATTCGGAGGAAGGCTGTTCCAGAACTTCGCTGTTATGAGAAGAGATATTATAGAAAATATCAGAAATAAAAAGAAAAGTAAAAATGATGACACCATTCAGTCTGGGGGACATGGTGATGAAGTACGATGAGTCTAAACTGCTTATTTTTTTAGTCGCCACAATACTGGGTTTTTTGCTGGCTTCCCAATTTAAGCCAGGGAAGGTAACGCCAAGGGGTATACTTACATTTCAGAGTTACCAGCAGATGTCTCTTGAGATCGCACAATTGAATAATGAAATAAGCAAACTGGAAAACAAAAAGAGTGATCTTGAAAATAAGGTTTACAGGTATCAGTACAACAGCGAGTCCGTAAAAGATACAATCGACCAGCTTGAAGAAGAACTCAAAGACAACGAGTTTAATTCGGGGTTTACAGATGTAAAGGGTCCCGGGATTACGTTATCGATTTCGGATAGCTTATTTGCCAATGAAGTAAAAAACAGAGATATTGCGGTTATATATATAGTTCATGATGACGATTTGAAAAATCTTATATGGGAGCTTAAAAACGCAGGTGCTGAAGCTATTTCTATAAACGGACAGAGGATTATAGGCAGCACGGAATTTACCTGTGAAGGGCCATCCATAAGAGTCAATAACGAGCTTTTGGTGCCTCCGTTTAATATTAAGGCTATAGGCGATCCAAAGACCCTTTCTTTCGCTCTGGATAAAGATGGTAGCATATTTAAAGAAATGGAAGATTACAGAAAGATGCAGGTAAGCGTAAGAGAGGAAAAATCTATTACAATACCGAAATATGGGAGCGCTATAAACTTTAATTATGCCAAGACAGTAAAATGATTATATTTATAAAATTATGCAAAATAAAAAAGGATAATTTTACTTCGTGTTGAATTAATAGCGAAGGAGGACTGCTTAGGGGGGAAATATATTATAATGAATGAAATAGTAGCAGGAATAGATATAGGCTCATCAAAGGTATGCACTATTTTGGGTGAACTTAATAAAAATAACCAGATGCAGATACTGGGAGTAGGAACTGCAGAATGCAAGGGTATAAAAAAAGGTATCATTATAGATATAGATAATGCTGCAAAGGCGATATCGGATTCTGTTGAGCAAGCAGAGCGCATGTCGGGAATGGGAATAAAGTCGGCATATATAAATATTGCCGGCGGACATGTATCGCTTTTTAAAAACAGAGGTGTTATCGCAGTTTCTGGTGACGATAGAGAAATATCAGAAGAAGACGTAGAACGTGTTATACAAAATGCAAGAATTGCCGATATACCTGTTGATATGGAAATAGTAGATGCGATACCGCTGCAATTTATCGTCGATGGATATGAGGGAATAAAGGATCCTGTAGGTATGGTTGCAGTGCGTCTTGAAGTAGATGTATATTTATTGATTGCTACGACATCGACCGTGCAAAATCTGGTCAAGAGCGTTGAAAGATGCAACATCAATGTTTCAGGTATAGTTATCGATCCACTATCGTCAGGTGAGGTTGTTTTAAGCAAGGATGAAAAGGAGCTTGGGGTTGCCCTTATCGACGTGGGGGGAGAAGTAACCGATATATCCATATTCAAAGATGGCAATCTTATATATACGAAATTGATACCCGTAGGCGGTAATCATATAACAAATGATATATCGATAGGTCTCAAGATTCCTCTATCTGAAGCCGAAGCTTTAAAGAGGCAGTATGGTTGTGCTTCATTATCGATGATTGATTCTGCTGAGGATATATCTGTAAATAATAGAGCAGCGGCAAGCAATGCAAAAACTATTTCAATAAGTAGCCTGACAGATATAATCGAGGCAAGAGTTCAGGAAATATACTATCTTGTAAATAGAGAGCTGGAGTTATCGAGCCTTAAGAGTTCGTTATCTGCCGGTATCGTCCTGACAGGCGGCGGACTTTCATTTATAAAGGGGTCGGCAGAGGTGGGCAATTCCATAATAGGGCTTCCGATTAGAATAGGAGTCCCAAATTATATTGGAGTTGCAAGTCCGATATATTCTACTGCGACCGGTATGGTAAAGTATAAATTGACAAAGAAAAAGTATAACGTTTTAGAAAGAAACTGGGAAAATGATAATGAAGATACAAATGTGGCGGCTTTTAAAAAAAGCAAAAAAGATAATGGTAGTAATTTTATCAATAAAATAAAGGATTTTTTTACAGACTTCTTTTAAAATAATGGGCTGTGCTTTCTGCATAATATATCAAAGGAGGTAATAGTTTGTTGGATTTCGATGTAGACACTGAACAATTCGCTTCTATAAAGGTAATAGGTGTTGGAGGCGGTGGAAATAATGCTGTAAACAGAATGATAAGCTCTGGCCTTAAGGGTGCTGAATTTATTGCGATAAATACAGATAAGCAGGCATTGCGTATGTCCCAGGCTTCATTAAAAATACAAATAGGAGAAAAGCTGACAAAGGGACTTGGAGCAGGGGCAAATCCTGAAATCGGACAGAAAGCTGCCGAGGAAAGCAAAGAGCAGATTAGCGATGCCGTTAAAGGCGCGGATATGGTGTTTATCACCGCCGGCATGGGCGGCGGAACAGGCACCGGTGCAGCTCCCGTTGTCGCTCAGGCGGCAAAAGAGTTGGGAATATTAACTGTAGGAGTCGTCACAAAGCCGTTTTTATTTGAAGGAAGAAAAAGAATGCTCCATGCGGAAAAGGGCATTGAGGAATTGAGAAGCAAGGTGGATACTCTTGTGACTATCCCGAATGAAAGGCTCCTTCAGGTGGTTGAGAAAAAGGCGTCGATAATTGAAGCATTTAAGATAGCCGATGATGTTTTAAGACAGGGTGTTCAGGGTATATCCGACTTGATAACGATCCCCGGGCTTGTTAACCTGGATTTTGCAGATGTTAAGACTATAATGGTCAATACAGGTCTGGCACATATGGGTGTAGGCAGGGGAACAGGTGATAATAGGGCGGCCGAGGCTGCAAAGCAGGCAATACATAGTCCGCTTCTTGAAACTTCCATAAACGGTGCTACAGGGGTACTTTTGAATATTACAGGAGGATCGAATTTAGGACTGTTCGAGGTTAATGAAGCTGCCGAACTCGTATCTCAGGCTGCTGATCCTGATGCGAACATAATTTTTGGAGCCGTAATCGATGAAAAGCTCCAGGACGAGATAAGGATAACAGTTATAGCAACAGGTTTTGAAAAGAATAAAGACAAAGATGAGCAGAAGGAAATGGGCATAGAATTCCCCGGCAAGAAGTTGGAGAACTTCGGTACCGGCATTGATGATAGCAATCTTGAAATACCCGCGTTTCTGAGAAGAAACAAGAGAAATGAAAAGTAATAGCCATAAAAAAGAGGCTGTTGCATGATGAACTTTTTATTCATCGTGCAACAGCCTCTTTTTATTCGCAAAAATATTATGTTGAAAATACATAAAAAATGAAATCAAAGCCGTAAAGATAGAAAATATTCTTTTTTTTTATCACTATGATTTGACATAATTTTGAAGTTAAATTATGTATAATAGTCATAAAGAATAAATTAAAATTAAAGGTGATAAGATGTACATAGATGTTATTGTATTTGAAAACTTCATTATAAATTTTTTCATATTAAACATCACATCAAGATTATCAAAAATAAAGACAAGTAAAATAAAACTGTTTGCCGGAGCAATAATTGGAGCTTTCTATATAATAATATATTTTTTCCCTTCACTCAAGGTATTTTTCTCACTGATGATGAAAGTATCCGTATCAATACTTATGATAATTATCGCATTTACTCCCGAGAAATTTAAAGATTTTTTCAAAGTCTTATCGATTTTTTATATAATATCGTTTGCATTTGGAGGAGCGGCACTGGCATTTCTCTACTTTACCGGTAAAGGAACTGAAGCAAATGGCATTTTCTATATTAAAGATTTCCCCGTATCGCTGCTTGTAATGGCATTCGCCGTTGTTTCTCTGCTCTTGATATTTTGCTGGGATTATATACAGGATAAGATTTATAACGAAGGAATAATTTATAACGTATTTATCGAGCTCGATAAGAAAGTCGCAAGTTTTAATGCTATGTTGGATACAGGAAACAGTTTGAAAGATCCTATAACGAACAATCCGGTTATCGTAGTTGAGTATGATGTCATAAAGCCTATCCTGCCGCCTGCATTTTCAAAATTGTTTACAGGAAGCGAGAAAAACAATATCAATTTTGCTACGCTTTACGGCAGCAATGAAAACGATATCGCATGCAGGATAAGGTTGATACCTTTTACATCTCTTGGAAAGCAAAATGGGATGCTGATTGGCGTTAAACCTGACAGCATCGTGCTGGTATCGCAAAAAAAGAAAAACAAAAGGGTTTTGAAAGATGTAATAGTAGGAATTTATAACAATAAAATATCCAGTGATGGGCAATATAATGCTCTTTTATATTCAGAAATATTAAGGTAGGAGGTACGATCATGAAATTAAATTTCTCTAATGTAAAATTTTATATCATAATAAAATTTGTCCATTTCTTAAATAAGTTCAAGCTATTAAATCCGAAATACATTTATTATATGGGTGGAAATGATGCTTTGCCTCCGCCTTTAAATAAAGAAGATGAAATGAAACTCGTATCGCAGCTTAAGGAAGGAAACGGAGACGTACGGACTGTATTGATAGAAAGAAACCTGAGGCTGGTAGTTTATATCGCAAGAAAATTTGAAAATACGGGAGTAGGAGTGGAAGATTTGATATCGATCGGGACTATAGGCTTAATAAAAGCTGTAAATACCTTTGATCCTGAGAAAAAAATAAAGCTTGCCACTTATGCATCAAGATGCATAGAAAATGAAATATTAATGTATTTGAGGAGAAACAGCAAATTGAGATCCGAGATATCATTCGATGAGCCGTTGAATATCGATTGGGACGGAAATGAACTTCTTTTATCGGATATTCTCGGGACCGATAACGACCTTATTTATCATTGTATAGAAGATGAAGTAGATAAAGAATTGCTGGGTATAGCAATGACAAAGCTTTCAAACAGGGAGAAAAAAATAATGGAGCTTAGATTCGGGCTTTACGGAGGAGGAGAGAAAACTCAGAAGGAAGTTGCAGATATGCTTGGAATTTCCCAATCATATATATCGAGATTAGAAAAGCGAATTATAAAAAGGCTTAAGAAAGAAATAAATAAAATGGTTTAGTTAAAGTGTGTTTGCATGTTTTATATTTCAACAAAAGTGCTTGTCCACTTTCCTTTTCAGGAATTATATACCAGAGGTTTTTTTGAATAAAAAAGCATCCCGAGGTAATAATTAAAGTATCAGTACAACTGAAAGGGATGAGATACTTCATGATAATCAATAAAGTTGAGATATGCGGTGTAAACACTTCTAAGCTTCCGGTTCTTAAAAATGATGAAATGAGGGAACTTCTCATCAAGATGCATAATGGTGACAGCGAAGCAAGGGACAAATTTATTAAGGGAAATCTAAGGCTTGTTTTAAGTGTCATACAGCGTTTTAACAACAGGGGAGAATATGTAGATGATCTCTTTCAAGTAGGGTGCATTGGTCTTATAAAAGCGATAGACAACTTTGACTTAAACCAGAATGTAAAATTCTCAACATATGCTGTGCCTATGATCATTGGTGAAATAAGAAGATATTTAAGAGATAACAATTCCATAAGGGTGAGCAGATCTCTTCGTGATATAGCATATAAGGCTTTACAGGTAAGGGATAGGCTGATAAATAAGAATAATAAGGAGCCGAATATAAGCGAAATAGCAAAAGAATTAGATATAGATCGAGAGGATATCGTATTTGCCCTCGATGCCATTCAAGATCCTATTTCTCTGTTTGAACCAATATACCATGATGGAGGAGATGCGATTTTTGTAATGGACCAGATAAGCGATACAAAAAATCAGGATGAAAACTGGCTGCAGGGTATATCCATCAAGGAAGCCTTAAGAAAATTAAATGACAGGGAAAAACTAATACTTACATTGAGATTTTTTGAAGGAAGAACCCAGATGGAGGTCGCCGAAGAAATAGGTATATCACAGGCTCAGGTATCAAGGCTCGAAAAAACAGCGTTAAAGCACATGAGAAAATATGTTTAAAATTAGGCTGTCTTGAAATAAAGAGATGATACAGTATATTGAGTAGCTCAAATTTGTGAAATCAATATATTGTATATAAAACTTATTTTGAGACAGCCCATATTAATTTTAGATTACGATTGAGTGTAAATATATTTTGTTTTGTATGTAAAATATAGCTGTTTTCCTTCATATAATAATATAAATAGTATAATATGTAAGGATGGTGGGATTATGATAAATGCCAACAGCATAAGAGAGAGGGAAGTAATAAATATCAGGGATGGAAGAAAGATAGGTATTGTATCGGATGTAGAGATAGATTTTGAACAGGGTAAGATTACTTCTATAATAATACCAGGACCGGGGAAGTTTATAGGGCTATTTGGAAAGGATAATGATATAATAATACCGTGGGACAAAATAAGAAAGATAGGTGCGGACGTAATACTCGTAGATTTAGATGAGAACGAGTTTGATGGCAGCAGCGATGAATAAAGAAATTTGAAATTGGACAGGCAAGTGAGGCAATAATATATAAAAAAGATAACAGTATGTGATTCGATTTTGATTATCATATTTTTTATGCAGATATGATACAGTTAAAATACATATAATTTTTATTCTTATTTTGATTATTATTGAAAAGCTGCAGGAGGAGAGAATATGAAATGCCCTTACTGTAATTCTGAAGAAACAAAAGTAATCGATTCAAGGCCAACTGAGGATCATACTTCGATCAGAAGAAGGAGGGAGTGCCTTAAGTGTCTGAAAAGATTCACAACTTATGAGACGGTGGATACTTTGCCTGTGCTCGTCATTAAAAAAGATGGGACAAGAGAACATTTCGATAAAAGGAAAATATTAAATGGATTGATGCGCGCTTGTGAAAAGAGACCTGTTTCACTAAATGAATTGGAGTCGCTGGTTAATGATATAGAAAAGAAAGTATATAATTCACTGGAGCCGGAAATCACAAGTAAAAAAATAGGCGAGATGGTTATGAATAAGCTCAAGAATATAGATGAAGTTTCATATGTGAGGTTTGCATCAGTTTACAGGCAGTTCAAGGATATTAATACATTTATGGACGAGCTTAACAAAATATTAAAGGAAAAGTAGTTTTAACATACATTTTACAATGTTGTGTTATAATTTGATTGGCTGGATGAATATTTGCCGAATTTGTTATAAAATAATTAAGAGCAGGTATATTTAAGGTATAAAAAATCGAAGAATGTAACAGATATATTATGTATGTCTTCGATTCGCAATATGAAATCAGGCATAAATAGGATTATGTTATTTTGAGCAACGAATGAGTGTTCAAAATAACATAAGTTCAAATTACGAATTGAAGTTATGTATATGTTATAATAAGCAAAATATGTAGATTCATCATTAGGGGGAATTTTATGGCTGGTGAAAATATACTTGTAGTCGACGATGAAGTCCATATAGTCGAGCTTGTAAAATATAATCTTGAAAATAACGGTTTTAAAGTATTTACAGCATATGAAGGAAGGGAAGCTATTAATATTGCCGAAACCAAAAATATCAATCTTGTGATACTTGATTTAATGCTTCCCGATATAGATGGACTTGAGGTATGCAAGACATTAAAAAGAAAGGATACTACCTCAAATATACCTATTATTATGCTTACCGCAAAAAGCGAAGAACTCGATAAAATAGTCGGGCTTGAACTTGGTGCCGATGATTATATTACAAAACCATTTAGCGTTAGAGAGCTTATGGCAAGAGTGAGGGCAATATTGAGAAGAGCTGCCTCTGAGGTAAAGGGAAATGAAGTTTTAAGAATAGGACAGCTTACGATCGATAATACAAAGCATGAAGTTTTAAAAAATGGTAAAAGCATAGACTTAACCTTAAAAGAATTCGAACTTTTATATCTGCTCATAAAAAATAAAGGCAAGGTACTTACAAGGGATTCCCTTTTAGACAGAGTATGGGGATATGAATATTATGGAGAAACAAGGACAGTAGATGTGCATGTACGTCATCTGAGGCAAAAAATTGAAGATGATGACAAAAATCCTAAATATATCGAAACTATAAGGGGGATAGGATATAGATTTAATGATATCCCGGTATAAATCATATGAAAAAGAAATTGATGTTATGTTTTTGTGTTGTTATAGTATTAGGAGCGATTATCACAGGTTTTTTATCGATCAATAGAGCTAAGGATTCATATCTTAAAGATAGCGAAGATAAACTTATTTCAAATGGAAGGCTGATTTCAGGCAGCCTTGCGGAAGAATTAAAGTTGCAAAAATACAATTATGATGATACTGCAAAGTATTTTTCCGGCATTGTAAATGCAAAAGTGACTATAATAGATAAATATGGAAGGGTGCTTGGAAAATCCGAAACAGGCATCGACAATATTTATGATTACAGCGAACTTGAGGAAGTAAATGAGGCTTTCAAGGGAAATACAGGTAAAAGCATAAGGTATAGTGCGGATTATAAAACAAAAATCATCTATGTTGCCGTACCGCTTAAAAAAGACGTATCTGCAGCCGCTTTAGTCCTTTCTTTACCGCTTTATGATACAAACAAAATAGAGTATAGCTTTATAGGAGACATATTGATTTCAGCTTTGATTTTATTTATCCTTTCATTAATTATTTCCTTCTTGTTTACCAGAAATATAACAAAACCTGTAAAAGAAATGACATTTCTTTCAAAACTCATCGCAGAGGGAAAGTTAAATAGGGAAATAAGTGTTTATTCTGACGATGAGATAGGAAATTTAGCTGAAGCGTTTAATAATATGACAAAAAAATTAAGGGTTACTATTGATGATTTATATGATAAAAAGAATAAACTGGAAGCCATTTTAAAGAGTATGCAGGGAGGGGTAATAGCTATCGACAATAATGAAAGGATAATGCTTGTAAATCCCGAAGCCATGAATATTTTCGGATTTGATGAAAACGTCCTCGGCAAGCATCTGCTGGAAGTCATAAGGAACGTTGAATTTGAAGATATTTTATATAAGCATCAGGATGAGAATAGGGAACTTCGGATAAATTACCCTAAGGATATGATCCTGCGGGTTAAAGCCGCTCCGATTACAGATATGGAAAATGGCAATAGAAAAATAGGCATAGTTGCGATAATGCTGGATATAACGGAGTTGAAACAGCTTGAACAGATGAAGACGGAATTTGTTGCAAATGTATCCCATGAGCTTAAAACACCCCTTACATCCATAAAAGGTTTTGCAGAGACTTTAAAAAGCGGTGCCATAAACGACAATAAAACAAGAGATAAATTCCTGGATATCATAAATGTTGAAGCAGACAGATTGACGAGGCTTATAAATGATATTCTGACATTGTCTGAACTCGAGGGTAGAAAAAAACGATGGATGGTATTTGAAAAGATCGATATGAACGATGTTATGGATGAAATAGAAGATATGATGGGTAGCCTTGCAAAATTGAAAAAAATAGATATAAAGTTTATAAGGGATAAGGATGGCTCTTATGTATCGGGAAACTACGACAGAATAAAACAAATGTTAATAAATCTCACGGATAATGCAATTAAATATACTCCTGAGGGGGGAAGCGTTACCGTAAAAACATATAAAAAAGACGATAAAGTATATGTTGAAGTTTCCGATACGGGAATAGGGATAGCTAAAGAACACCTTCCGCGATTGTTTGAAAGATTTTACAGAGTTGATAAAGGTAGGTCAAGAGCGCTTGGCGGTACAGGATTGGGACTTGCAATTGTTAAACATATAGTATCGACAATGAATGGGAATATTAAGGTAGAAAGTGAGCTCGGTAAAGGTACGACATTTACTGCTTCTTTCCCCAAAATAAGTGATTGAAATTAAACTTAACGAAAACTTAACACAAATTTAATATACATACAAAAATATAACATTATCATTTAGATGTTTAAAAATCGATATTTAACTTAAATAAAGCCTATATAAAGGTTACCTTACAATGGAAGATGATATTTTAAATTTGCTATTATGATGAATATATTTATCTGTTAGGGGGATAGACTTGTGCAAATAATTGATGTTAAGGGCCTTAATTTATTTTATGGCAAGAATCAAGCTCTAAAAAATGTGAATATAGGAATAGAAAGGAACAAAGTCACTGCGCTCATAGGACCTTCAGGATGCGGCAAATCTACATTTTTAAGGACATTGAACAGGATGAATGATCTGATAGAAAATGTGAGGATTACAGGTGATGTAACATTTGAAGGCAAGAATATCTATAAAGATTACGACGTTATTGAGCTTAGAAAAAAAGTGGGAATGGTATTCCAGAACCCCAATCCTTTTCCAATGTCGATATTTGACAATGTTGCATATGGACCAAGGATACATGGCATAAAAAACAAAAGGCAACTTGCTGAGATAGTCGAAAGGAGCCTCATAGGAGCCGCCTTATGGGATGAAGTCAAGGACAGGCTTAATAAGAGCGGTATAAGTTTATCGGGTGGTCAGCAGCAGAGATTGTGCATAGCAAGGACACTTGCCGTAGAACCTGAGGTTATACTTATGGATGAACCTACTTCAGCGCTTGACCCTATTTCAACCTCTAAAGTTGAAGATCTTATAAGCAAACTGAAGAAAGAATATACTGTAGTTATTGTTACTCATAACATGCAGCAGGCAGGTAGAATATCCGACAGCACGGCATTTTTCCTGATAGGCGAAATAGTAGAATACGGGCCTACTGAAGAGATATTTTATAAACCAAAGGATAAAAGGACGGAAGATTATATAACAGGCCGATTTGGTTAACTTATATCATCAAATTTTTGGAATAATATTAAAATCAAAAAAAGGAGTAACATATGAGCAATATGGGATCATCAATTAATAAAAAGGATTATATAAAAAAAGAATTATTCGGAAAGATTTATTCGACTTTCTGTGGCTTATTGATTATTGTGTTAACTATATCGATAGTATTTTTTATAGCGTCTAAGGGTATTGTTACTTTTACAAGAAATCATGTTTCGGTAATAGACTTTATTTTTTCCTCAAAATGGGCACCTGAGAGTTTAAATTCAAATGGTACGCCTCAGCTTGGTTCTGCGATTTTTATAGTAGGTTCGATACTTGTTTCACTATTCGCCGTAATTGTCAGTACGCCTCTTAGCGTATGCGCAGCGATATTTATGACGGAAATATCGCCAAAGTTTGGCGAAAAATTATTAAGGCCTTCCATTGAATTGTTTGTGGGAATACCTTCTGTTGTATACGGGTGGATAGGATTAAGCGTACTTGTACCCTTTATAAGGAAAAATATAGGCGGATTAGGATTTAGCTTTCTTGCAGGCGGCATAGTGCTTACCATAATGATAATGCCGACTATAGCGAGTGTAGCTTCGGACTCGTTAAAGGCCTTGCCGTTGAACTATAAGGAAGCGTCGTTTGCTCTGGGAGCTACGAGATGGCAGACTATAAGAAAAGTGCTTCTTCCCGCCGCTGCACCGGGAATATTTACAGGCGTTGTGCTGGGATTAGCCAGGGCATTTGGAGAAGCATTGGCTGTGCAGATGGTTATAGGAAATTCTATTAAAATACCATCCGGTTTGCTGGATCCTACAACTACTCTTACGAGTATAATAACGATGGATATGGGAAACACTGTCTCAGGATCTGCGTGGAATAATGCATTATGGTCCATGGCACTGCTTCTTTTATTGATTTCATTTGGATTCATATTGATAATCAGAAAAATATCTTCGAGGAGGAGTATGCGATGAATGCAAAGATATATGACAAGATAGCGACTTCGATATTTTACTTGATAGCATCGTTAATAATGCTGCTCCTTTTTTTGATAGTGGGATATATTTTGTACAAGGGTATAGGCGTTTTAAACTTAAAATTTATAACTACGCCGCCAAAATTCATGGAGCCCGGCGGTGGCGTCGCACCGCAGCTTTTCAATTCATTTTATCTGCTTGTACTCTCAATGCTTATCACCATACCACTGGGAGTAGGTGCGGGAATATACATGGCTGAATATGCGAGGCCGGGCCGTATTACCGATTTTATCAGATTATGTATTGAAACCCTTTCATCTTTGCCTTCGATAGTAGTAGGATTATTTGGATTTTTGGTTTTTGTAAATTCGTTGCACTGGGGTTTTTCATTGTTATCAGGTGCTCTTGCCATAACTGTTCTGAATCTGCCGGCTATGACGCGTATCAGCGAGGATGCCATAAAAAGTGTGCCCGAAAGCCTAAAGGAAGCGAGCCTCGCATTAGGCGCAACAAAATGGGAGACTATATATAAGGTGATACTTCCTTCCGCAATGCTGCAGCTCATAACAGGTACAATACTAACTGCAGGCAGAGTGTTCGGGGAGGCGGCAGCTCTTTTGTATACATCCGGAATGACTACACCGGATTTGAAGTTTAACAGGCTTTTTTCTTTTTCAAAGGTATCACCATTAAACCCCTTGAGGCCTGCTGAAACGCTTTCCGTATTTATCTGGAAAATCAATTCGGAGTCCCTTGTGCCGGATGCAAGGCAAGTTGCAGATGGGGCATCCGCTCTGCTTATTATTATCGTATTTTTGTTTAATATAATCTCAAGGTATATAGGGAAAATGATTTACAGAAAACATACAGGCTCAAAATGATAACAATCATTGCTTTTTAGGAGGATATGAAATGTTTAAATCCCATAAAAATATAGTTAATATTTTTATCCATATTTTAATATTATTTATTATACTGTTTGCAACGTCATGCGGCCGGTCCGACGATAATGCATTGATGATAATGGGTTCTACTGCATTGCAGCCTCTGGCTGAAAAAGCGGCGGCAATGTTCATGACGGATTTCCCGGAAAGCAATATACAGGTGCAGGGAGGCGGCAGCGGAAATGGCTTGACAGCTGTAAGGGCAAAAAATGCGCAGATTGGAAATTCCGATATATTTGCAGAAGATAAGAATGGATTTGATTCCAGTGATTTAATCGATCATAAAGTGGCTGTCGTAGGATTTGCTGTTATAGCAAACCAGGGAGTCGGGATAGATAATGTTTCGAGCAAGCAGTTAACAGATCTGTTTACTGGAAAGATAACCAATTGGAAGGAAATCGGAGGAAATAACGTACCTGTTGTAATCGTCAGCAGGCCTGCGTCCTCAGGAACAAGGCTTACATTTGAGAAATATGCCCTAAATGGTGCAACTGAAATTGCAGGGAAGGCATTGACGCAGGATTCATCCGGTACAGTTGTAAAAACGGTTATGGATACCGAGGGTGCTGTAAGCTATGTAGGACTTACTTATGTAAAGGGAGACGGCTCTTTAAAGGTATTGAAAGTTGATGGAGTAGAACCAAGTCCGGAGAATATCGCTTCCGGTAAATATCAAATATGGGCTTACGAACATATGTATACGAATGGTTATGCAAAAGGTATTACCAAGGAATATATAGATTATATCATGAGCGACAAGGTAAAACCATATATTGAAAAATTAGATTATATACCTATTAGCGATATGAAGGTGGAAAGATAAAAATTTTAAGATATAATTAAATTTACCTCTTTTTCATATAACTAATATTACATAATATGGTATAATAAATGTCATATATTATTAAATTTTATAAAAGAGGTGCTTAGAAATGCCAAGAGGTACTTTTGATGAAGAGCTTGATTCTTTATTTCACAGTTTGATCAGAATGGGTGGCGCAGTAGAAAGTCAGATAAATGATTGTATAATATCTTTAGTAGAGCAGGATGAGAAAAAAGCCCTGGAAGTTATCGATAAAGACGATATAATTGATGATATGGAGGCAGATATCGAAGAGGCATGCGTTAAGTTGATAGCGAGGCAGCAGCCTTTGGCAATCGATCTTAGAAGAATATTTACATCCATTAAGATTGTGACAGATCTGGAAAGAATTGGCGACTATGCTGTTGATATTGCAAGGATAACAATAAGATTAAAAGATGAAAAATATATAAAACCTCTTATCGATATACCTCGAATGGCAGATATTGTGCAAAAGATGATTAAAGATTCCTTGGATGCATACATAAAGCTTGATGTTAAAGCATCGGAGGAAATCTCTAACATGGATGATGAAATAGATGGGTCGTATAAACAAGTTTTCAGGGAACTTCTGGTCTTGATGCTTGAAGATCCAAGGAAAATAACGCAGGCAACCCAATTTTTGTTTGTATGCAAATTCCTTGAAAGAATTGGTGACCATGTAACAAATATCTGTGAGTGGACTATTTTCCTGATCACAGGAGAGCATAGGGATTTGAATGATTGACGGGAGGCCTCATAAATGGCCTTCTTTTTTTCTACTTTTTACATAATCTGGATGTGCCATTATGGATAACCTATTGTAATGATAATGTAAAAGTGATAGTATAACAAAAGTGCCGCATGGCAATAAGGCATAAACATAATCGGGTTAGTTTAAGGGCGTGCAGAACATGAAAAAGGGTATAATGATAAAAAATGTAATAAAGGGCGGTATCGCCGATGAGGTTGGAATAAAAAAGGGTGATTTACTGATTGGTGTAAACGGTAAAACGATAGAGGATATCATCGATTACAAATATCTCATAGCTGATGAGTATCTTGAAATATCCGTACTGGACCAAAACAGAAAAGAGCTCATATTTGAGGTTGAGAAGGAATATGACGATGACTTGGGAATAGAATTTGAAAATCCCCTGCTCGATAATGTAAGAAGCTGTGCAAATAAATGTATTTTCTGTTTTATCGATCAGCTTCCAAAGGGAATGAGGAATACACTGTATTTTAAAGACGATGACTCAAGGCTGTCTTTTTTGCAGGGGAATTTCATTACGTTTACTAATCTGTCCGATAAAGATATTCAAAAAATAATAGAATATAAAATAAGTCCGCTTAATGTTTCCGTGCATACGACAGATCCAAGGCTCAGGATCAAGATGCTGAGAAACAAAAATGCTGGGAATATAATGGAAATATTAAAGAAATTAACTGATAATAAAATAAAAATAAACTGCCAGATAGTTTTATGCAGAGATATAAATGACGGGAATATCTTAAGAAAGACCATAAATGATTTGTATTGCCTGTATCCGATGGTAAAAAACATTGCAGTAGTGCCTGTTGGAATTACAAAATACAGACAAAATCTTTATAATTTAAGGGCTTATGACGAGGAAGCATCAAGAAATGTTTTATCGATAATCGATGAAGAACAGGAAAAAATATATAAAATAGCCAAAACGATATTCGTGAGAGCTGCCGACGAATTTTACATAATGGCCGGTCGAAAGCTTCCAGAGCCGGAGTATTACGGGGATTACGAGCAGCTTCAGGACGGCATAGGAATGGTAACGAATTTAATTGAGAACGTAAAAAGCTCGTTAAAAGGGCAAAGAACGATATATAAGAATAAAACAATATCGGTTATTACAGGGATATCAGCTTTTAAATATATTAATAATATATGCAAAATGGTGGAAAATAAAATTAAGGGTTTAAAAATACATGTATATCCAGTTAAGAACGATTTTTTCGGAGAGAGAATAACTGTGGCGGGACTCCTCACAGGAAGAGATATAGTAAGGCAGCTTAAAGGAAAGCCCCTGGGTGAAAAATTGATTATTCCATCAAATGTATTTAAATCCGGGGAGAATGTACTGCTGGATGACATGACACTTGATGAATTGAAAATAAGTTTAAATACGGATATTGATATATGCGGTTTTGATGGCTCGGATTTTCTAAGGATTATATGCAGGGAGTGATATTGGTGAAACCTATAGTCGCTATTATTGGACGTCCTAATGTCGGCAAATCTACCTTGTTTAACAGGATTGTAGGAAAAAGGATTGCAATCGTCGAGGATACGCCTGGAGTGACAAGGGACAGGATTTATGCGGATGCCGAATGGTTTAATCACAAATTTATATTGATAGATACAGGCGGTATTGAACCGTCAAGTGGAGATAAGATATTTTCCATGATGCAAAGGCAGGCGCAAATTGCAATTGAAACTTCGGATGTTATTATATTTGTAACGGATGCAAAGGATGGAATAACACATGTTGATGAGGAAGTCGCGTCGATATTAAGAAGAACAAGCAAGCCGGTGGTAATAGCAGTAAATAAAGTTGACAACAAGAAGATGTTCAATGAAGTATATGAATTTTTCAACTTAGGTATGGGAGAACCTATAGGCATATCTTCTACGCTTGGATTGGGTATAGGTGACCTTATTGAAAAAGTGATATCATATTTCGATAAAAACAACGAAGAAGATGAAAAAGAAGATGCAATAAAAGTGGCTATAGCTGGAAAGCCAAATGTCGGCAAGTCATCTCTTACAAATAGGCTGCTAAAGGAGGAGAGGATGATTGTGAGCGATATTCCCGGTACTACAAGGGATGCCGTAGATACACCTGTGACAATAAATAATGAAAAATTCATATTTATAGATACGGCTGGAATAAGAAGAAAAAGCAGGGTGAATGAAAATATCGAAAGATACAGCGTAATAAGAGCGTTTGCGGCCATAGAAAGGGCGGACGTATGTGTCATCATGATAGATGCGGGCGAGGGAATTACCGAACAGGATACGAAGATAGCCGGTTATGCCCACGAAGCCGGAAAGGGAATAGTTATTGCTGTTAATAAATGGGACATCATAAAAAAAGATAATAAAGTCATTGATGAGTATACATCCAAAATCAGAAACGATTTGAGCTTTATGCCATATGCCCCTATTGTATTTATTTCCGCCAAGACTGGTCATAAAATCGATAAATTGATCGAGATGGTTAAACTTGCCTCTAAAGAGAATGCTGCCAGAATCAAATCCGGTACATTAAATGACATAATATCTGACGCTGTTATGATGAAGCAACCGCCTTCAGATAAGGGTAGAAGGCTTAAAATATCCTATGCCGTGCAATCATCTATAAAACCGCCGACTTTTGTGCTTTTTGTGAATGATCCTGAAATAATGCATTTTTCATATGAGCGTTATCTTGAAAACCAGTTAAGAAAAAGGCTTGGCTTTGATGGTACGCCTATAAGATTCATATACAGAAAAAAAGGCGAAAAGGGATAAACAGAAATCATAAGATAATAAGATAAATATAAAGAAAGTTTTACATTCAACTTAAACTGATGCGATATTGCGCTCCATCTGCTATTTGTCTAATTGGAAGAGCTTCTCGACTGGAGCATTCAGTAACCTGGCAAGTTTCATTGCCAATTCCAGCGAAGGATTGTATTTATCATTTTCAATGGCGATAATCGTCTGCCTTGTCACACCCAGTCGAGCTGCAACATCTTCCTGACGCAATCCTAATTCCCTCCGCAAGGCTTTTATTTTATTCTTCATTTTTATCGTCCGTCATTTTATGGGCCATGTATAACTTGCTCCCAAAGAAAATAATATTTTGGGCAAGTATGATCATAAGCGTGATAGGGAAACTGCCCTTTTCTTTTATACAGGATATTATAGTCCATACGATCAATACTATATTCTCGAATACCCATGCCAGCCTCATAGCCTTAAAGTTAATCGACATTTCCATCTCATCGGGTTTCTTAAAGAATTTCATATAAATTATCACCTTTCCTGAATGTAAAACCTTCTTTACATTTATCTTATGATAGAAAACAGTAAATGTCAAGAACTTTTTACATTATCTTCGATTCGCAATATGAAATCAGGCATAAATAGGATTATGTTATTTTAAGCAGCGAATGAGTGTTCAAAATAACATAAGTTCAAATTACGAATTGAAGTACATTATTCTTAATGAAACTTTTTAAATTTTGAGTAAATTTATTATGGGACAATAACTTGTAATAATATATACAACCTTTCATATATATATACTGTTATTAAGTATATATTTGAGATAATTCATTATAGAAGGAGGGAAAACATGGAGGAATTCGATTTATATAAGGATATAGCGGAAAGAACGCAGGGAGACATATATATCGGTGTAGTAGGGCCTGTAAGGACAGGTAAATCTACATTTATAAAAAGATTTATGGATCTTTTGGTTATACCGAATATAGAAAACGATTATAAAAAGGAAAGAGCTAAAGATGAATTACCTCAAAGTGCTGCCGGAAAGACTATTATGACCACAGAACCCAAGTTCGTGCCAAATGAAGCGGTGGAAATAGAGGTAAAAGAAAATGCAAAGTTGAGAGTAAGAATGGTTGATTGTGTAGGATATCTCGTAAAAGGAGCTTTAGGGTATTTAGAAGGCGATACTCCAAGGATGGTAACGACACCATGGTATGATTACCAGATACCGTTTGAACAGGCGGCCGAAATCGGTACGCGAAAGGTTATAAATGATCATTCGACGATAGGCATTGTGGTGACTACAGATGGGTCGATAACGGAAATACCAAGGGAAAACTATATAGAAGCCGAAGAAAGGGTTATTAAAGAACTTAAAAATATAAATAAACCGTTTATAATGATATTAAATACGACTCATCCATATGATCCGGATACTATAAACCTCAAAAGGGATCTTGAGGAAAAATATAATGTGCCGGTTCAGATAATGGATGTCATGCAGATGAGGAATGAAGATATAAATAATACCCTAGAAAAGGTTTTGTTCGAATTTCCTGTTAAAGAGATAAATATCGATTTACCCGAATGGGTAGACTCACTGGACTCTTCTCACTGGTTGAAAAAGGACTTCATCGATGCCATCAAAAATGCTGCAAAGGATATTTTTAAATTAAGGGATATTAAATCCACTGTTGATAAATTTAACGAGTATGATTTTATAGGTGAAGTATCCATATCGGATATGAAGCTGGGTAACGGTACCGCAAACATAAACATGAAGACAAAGGACGGCCTTTTCTATCAGGTACTTGGAGAATTCTCTGGATACAAGATTGAAAGTGAAAGCCAGTTATTGTCATTGATGAAGGATCTGTCATTCGCAAAGAAGGAATATGATAAAGTATCCAAGGCTTTGAAAGATGTGAGGGAGACGGGTTATGGACTTGTTCCTCCACAATTAGAAGAGCTTCACCTTGAAGAACCTGAGATAGTAAAGCAGGGTGGAAGATTTGGTGTTAAGCTAAGGGCATCGGCACCATCATTACATATGATAAGGGCGGACATTGAAACAGAAGTATCTCCTATTGTAGGAACAGAAAGGCAGGGAGAGGAATTAGTAAAGTCGCTTCTTGAACAATTCGAAAATGATCCCGGCAAGCTTTGGCAGACAAACATGTTTGGAAAGACACTGGAGGAGTTGGTCAAAGAAGGACTGCAGAATAAATTATATAGGATGCCTGAGGATGTACAATCAAAGATTCAAAGGACACTGCAGAAAATCATCAATGAAGGTAGCGGCGGCTTGATATGCATCATATTATAGGCAGGTTAAAATAATGAAGCGCACCCCGATTTTTGTGGGGTGCGCAAGATGATTTTTGCGGTCAATATTCATTGCTTTTTTGTACGAATCGGTATAAATAAATGGCATAGAACAGGGAGATTACCAAAATTGCGAGCATCAGATAGGTCGAAATGTTTCCTTCTGCATTTGAAATGGTTCCGGTAATGTTGAATACGATATGGAAAAGTATGCCAGGTATAATATTCTTTGTGATGGCTACAAGCAAAGCAAGAACGATGCCCAGCATGATTGCGATAACAATCTGTTCCAACTGTTCTAAAGATGTGTACCCTCTGAGCAAATTGACGATGTGTCCTATTCCAAAGGTGATTCCGGAAATGATAATCGCTTTATTGACGCCTGATTTACCGTATATCCCGTAGAATAGAAATCCTCTGAATATCAGTTCTTCAACAAAACCTGTCCCGATCATCAAAAGGCAGGCAATGGCAACTTTCGTAATTGAAAGTGCAGGGACTATTCCCGCAAAAAGCTGTATAAAGGCCAACAGAATCATCGGTATATAAAATAAAGTTTTGCGCGCATCCTGCTTTGTAATTTTTTTAATTCCATAAAGGCTGACACGACCGCTTTCTTTAAGATAAAGCGCCATAAAAACCGACAAAGCAAGCAGCAATAAACCTGTCAAATAGGGAAACTCCGTCAATTCAGATAACATATCTCCGATATTGACCATTACAACATATATCAGAATCCATAGGATTGCATGTAAAATCGGTTTCTTTTCCATCAGTTTATTCATTATTTATTTCTCTCCTATCTTCAATTCGTAATATGAAATCAGGCATAAATAGGATTATGTTATTTTGAGCAAC